>NZ_JBFUFF010000017.1:0-99593 GCF_056403555.1 Rhizobium sp. P2_G2 | reverse complement strand
CTCTTAGGACTTCGGAAGAAGAGATAATCCTGCTTGACGTCGTCATGCTCGAAGTTCTGCAAGGTGCGCGGGACGATTTGCACAGTCGTCGGTTGGAGAGAAATATGCGTGAATTGCGGCTGGAGTGCGCGATGTCATTCGAAATAGCCGTCAATGCTGCTCAGCATTCGCGCAAACTTCGAAGCCTTGGAATCACGATCCGAAAGACGATTGATATTATCATCGGCACATGGTGCATCGAAAACCACTGTCCATTGCTGCACAACGATCGCGACTTCCTGCCAATGGTCCAGCATCTCGGGCTCAGGGAATTCTGAGCCGAAACCTGTCCCGATGCCCACTGCTATGCGCGCTTTCAGAACTCGAAGTCGCTCGCCTGCAATTCGCTCTTTTGGAAATTCTCGATGATCAGCGTGTCGTGCCCGGCGACGATCCAGAGGTCGTTGCCATGCTGTTCGGCATGGCTTTTCACCGCGTTGAAACTGTCGACGGCTTTCCAGTTGGCAACATAGATGTCGTCGCCCTTACCGAAATCGGTGATCGTGTCTTTGCCATAGCCGGTGGCGAAGCCGAATGTGTCACTGCCGGCGCCGCCGGTCAGCCTGTCGTTGCCGTAGCCGCCGTCGAGCACGTCGTCGTCGCCGTGTGATGGCGTGAGCGCCTTCGAAAGACCGGTAAGATCGACCGTAAACGAGCCGTCGGCATAGAGTGCGCCGCTATGCGGCTCCTGATCGTTGTTGGCCTTGCTCAGGTCGATCGTTTGCCCGTTGATGACGATCGAATCGACATAGAGGTTGCGATCCACCTTGCCCGCGGCATCGTCGTTGGTGAACACCACTTTCAGCGAATGGAAGCTCTTCGGGGTGGAGAAATCGTAGGCGAACTGGCTGATATCCCAGGCTTCCTTGCCTTCGTCCTTGGCCTCGCCGGTGCCGACCACCTGACCATCGATCAGTATCTTGAACTTGGCACCGACCCCATCCAGCATGTCGGCATGGGCGGTGATGGCGATCAGCGAGTCGCTGCCGGGATGCTGGGAGCTGCCGCCGATCAGCACGTCATTGCCCTCGCCGCCGATCAGGCTGTCATTGCCGTCACCGCCGAGAATCCTGGTGCCGCCGACGCCACCCACCAGGCGGTCGTTACGGACGGTGCCGAACAGCGTCATGCCGGTGTCGGGCGCGGCGTGGCCATTGTTGTCCATGCCGTACCAGAGATTGACGACTTTCTGGGCGGCCCGGCCTTGGGTGTGATAGTCCTTGTCTTCTTTATGGCCGTCGGCGCGCCAGTCCCAGATGTAGAAGCCATCGAACCAATCGCCACCCTGGCTGGCGAAGGCATTGAACATCGACTTGAAGAGGTCTGCCTGCTCCTTTTCGTCCAATGCGCCGTTGCTTGACCAGTCGCCGGGATCGATGGCGTCACCATTGATGGCGCGGAAGCCGCATTCGGTGAACTGCACATGCTTGCCGTATTTCTCAGCCAAGTCATGGACGTAATCGACAGGCGATTTGCCGTCGAGGCCGTCATCGATCTCGGCCGAACCGGAGCGATGCGTCCAGGCATATTCGAGTTCCTTGACGGTCGGATTGGTGTCCTTCACGGCAAGCGAGAAATAGCCGTCGACGCCGATCACGTCGAGCTTGTCCCAGAAGGACAGCGTCGCGGCTTCGGTCGTGGTCGCGGCATAGGTCAGTTGGCCGTGGTAGACGTCGCGGACGGCGTTGATGATGTCGAGCCATTGCGAGCGATATTTCTCCCCGGTCATCGATTCCAGTTCGCAGCCGACGGAGAAGCTTTTGACGCCTGTCTTTTCTGCAATCTCGGCATAGTGCACCTCCATCGCTTTGTAGCTCGCGAACCATTTGTCGGGATCTTTCGGATCGAGATAGGCGCGCCACTGACCATCCATCGTGTCGATGTGGGGATTGAGCAGGACATTGATCCCCTTAGCCTGTGCAGCCTTGATACCGGCGATCAGGTCCTTGTCGCTCGGGGTGATGTCGTTGGGCGCCAACGTGTCGGACTGTAGCGTCTTCTGGTAATATTCGGGGATGATGGCGATGGAGTTTGCGCCGGTCGAGACGATCTGGGACAACTGGTCCTTGGATGTCGCCGTGCCATACACACTGGTGCCATAGCCGGTGTAGTTGTAGCCCTGTACCTTGAAACTCGTCGCCATGGAACAGCCTCCCGCTGATCAACGGCTGCATGATGACTCAAGTTTATTTCAGTGCAAGCTTATAAAGACGAAATAACCGTGAAGATCAGCGCAGGCCGTGGAGAATATGCCGGCATCCGCGCTGTATGGAGCCGGCAGATGAGATTCAAGCATCCGCGTAGCGTTGCGGCTCGCTGCGCAGCCGGTCGATATCACGTTGCGGCGGGGCGCCGAACAGGCGCTTGTATTCCCGGCTGAACTGCGACGGGCTGTCATAGCCGACCGTATGACCGGCGCTCGCCGCATCCAGCGTCCGCGTCAGGATCAGCCGCCGCGCCTCCTGCAGACGCAATTGCTTCTGATACTGCAACGGGCTCATTGCGGTGGCCTCGCGGAAATGCTGGTGCAGTGACGATGGGCTCATGCCGGAGAGGGAAGCCACTTCCTCGATGCTGAAGGAGCGCGTGTAGTTCTCCTTGATCCAGGTGATGGCGCGGCCGACATGGCGGTGCTGCGCCGGCGGCTGCAGCAGGCGGCGCACGCAGGCGGCCTGCTCGCCCTTGAGCAGCCGGTAGAGGATTTCTCGCTCGATCAGCGGCGCCAATGCTTCAGCGTCCTCCGGCGTTTCGTGCAGGCGGAGCAGGCGGATCGCCGCGTCGAGCAGTTCGGCTGAGGTGTTCTGCGTCGCCATGCCGAGGCTCAACTCTTCCGAGGGGGCCGGCGTGTTCATGATCATTTCGGCAGCCAGGCTCAGGTCGAGCTCCAGTTTCATGCCGAGATAGGGCTCACCCTCGCTCGCCTCGATCACCTGACCCATGACCGGCAGATCCATCGAGACCAGGAGATGTTGCGAGGGGCCATAATGGAACACTTCTTCGCCGAGGATCATCCGCTTGCCGCCTTGGGCGATGAAGCAGATCGCTGCCTTTTGCACTGCATGATGCGGCTCAGACGGCGAGGAGCGCCGATAGATCGTCAGTCGCGGCACAGCCGTCTGGTGGCCGCCATCTTTTTCAGCGTATCGTGCAATCAGTCTTGCAAGTTCTTTATGCCGTTCCATGAAAAAATTCCGAATTCGTGGGCATTTTCATATCGCTATGGCAGGGTTTATAATCCAATCCTCTGCTTTCGCCAATTGCACGATTCTGCCATTCGGAGAATTGTGCAATCATTGTGGAGGAATGGTCTACCACCTTTTTCGTTTCCCGGGCTATATCGTCACTGCCAGCAACGCCCCAACGCAAACCAGAAAGGAAAGACCATGGCTCCGAAAACGCTCACCACTGTCATCTGGGATTTCCCGGTGCGTATTTTCAATACACTGCGCGAAAAAATCGACAGGTTCGCTCGTGATCGCGCCTTGGCGGATGAGAGGTGGCTCAATGGTTAGGCACGGAATATTGTTCGACGCGGCGAGTTTCTCGCTGTCGCTGGTGGCGGCTCTGTCGCCGTTTGCGCCGTCCTATCGCGAGGCGGCTCGCAAGAAGATCGAAGCACATAGCAAGGAGATCGGCTTGGCCGAGAACAAATATGCCGGCGTCTGGGTGACCGGTGACGGCTATATCCGCCATGAATTGCTGCCGAATGGCCGCTATGTCGAGGCGCGCGGCAACCGGGAACAGGCCTATCTCGGCCAATATTGGATGGCCGGCGACCATATCGACTATAAGGACGATACCGGCTTCACCGCCGATGGCGATTTCAAGGATGGCATCCTTTATCACGCCGGCATGGTGCTTTATCGGCGGGATAATTGAGGGTTATTTCGAAGATGGGAGGCGGCCATCAGAGCGTGAACCGCTGTCCTCACAGGCGAAGTGAGGTATGGTCGTTCATTCCCAAAAGCATTCGTCTTCTCGCCGCAGCCAGGTTTGTAATACTGCATAGTCCCGGTGCTCCAGATCAAGCCGCGTGAATAGGATTCACGCGGCATGATTTAAGCTGTCGCGACGTTTCCCAGCGCTGTCGACATCAAATCGAAGAACAGGCCCTGAGAAACTGCTTCGCTCAGCGTCCCATGGCGGGAAATACCGGGAAGGGGACGAACGGTCACATGCCGCATCGTCGCCAGCGCATCGGCCGAGCGCTCATCATAGCGGTTTTCGGCGCCATAGACGATCGTAGCGCCGGGCACCGTTTCACGACGAGCATAGAGCATTCGCAGATCGACGATGTCGTCGTCGAGACGATGGCCCGTGCGCGCTTCAATCTCCAGTCGTTTATCCGGTGTCAAGACGCCGACATAGGCGGGGCTGAATGCCAGCACGTGGTGAGCACCGAGTTCTATGCCGTAGCGAAGGGCGCCGTAGCCGCCGGAAGACTGGCCAAGGCAGATGATTTGCCGTGTTCCCATTTTTTCGCAAAGGTGCTTGAGCGCAATACAGGTCTCCCCGACATTCGAGCCAAGACCCGGAATCCCGGCAAGATAATAAGCCTCCTGCCGATCATAGAGAATGATCAGGTTAACGCCAAAGCGGCTTAAGAGCCGTTCGAGGAAGTAGACTGCAACCGTGAATCGCCGGTCGAGGCCGGTAAATGCGATGACGGTGACAGTGGAGCCTGCATCCTTGATCCGATAATCGGCCCCATCGGTCTTTACGCTTTCCGGCTGGTTCTCATACCCCGTCAGACTTGTCGACACGTCCAGCAATTTGAGGACATCCGCACGATATTTGCCGGTGCGTACCAGACAAGCCGACGCTCTGAAACTCCTGATAAACTGCGCCCTTTGCGCGAGATTGACCATTGCGCGAAGTTGCGAACCTCGACCCGCTTCGGCTGCGGCACGGAGCAGCGAGATGGCTTCCTCGACCCGCCCTTCGTTTACCATCAACTTGGCAGCCTTGAGTTTTTCCTTCAGCGTCGCGTCGCGATCGTAGGCGAGATGCAGCGCCGGGGATACCGCGTTCCAATCCCGGCCCGGCATGGCCGCCGAGGCCAACTGCGTATCGATTCCCAGATGGCTGACGGCTTCGCCATTCGACGTTCCCTGCAAGTCGGCGCCGCCAACAGCTCTCCTGAGCGCGACCAAGAGATTGCTGGCTTCAGTGCGATACCGCTCCGATCGCAGCATGCACAGGATGGCCCTTAGCCCGCGTTTGATCTGGCGCTTGCGCAGCAGATTGACCATTGCGTTCAATTGGTGGCGCTTGCTTTGGGCAGTGAGCGCTTCGAGCAGCGACAAGGCCTCCCTCAAACGCCCATCTTTGGCAAGCTTGCGGGCGACCTTGATCCTTTCCTTCGGCGTTGCATTCGGATCTTCCATCAAGCGCAGGATCGGTGCCAGCATGTCCAGCCCTCACTCCTGCCCACTGTCGATCAGTCTATCGATGATATGGTCTATCGTCGAACCGGACCTCAGGAATATTTCCGGATCGATTTCGTGCCCCAGGTCTTTTTCGACTTCCRTCGCCAACTGGATGCTGTCGACCGAGTCGATATCGAATGATCCGATCGTGTCGCTGCCATCGATGGAATCGGCGCTCCTGCCGGTCATGACCGCAATGTGCAGTTTCAGTCGATGCGATAGTTGGAGTCTCCCCTCAGCCGACATAAACGCCCCCCGTTGTTCTATCCGGCAAAATTGAGTTTAAGTGTTCCTTTCGCAATAGCCAAGCAATAATCCACGTTTACTCTGGCGCGTTCCAGATTATGTCCGGAAGACTGCGGCTGGATATTAGCTTCGATCAGCCAAATGGCGTCACTTTCATCGAGAACCATATCGACACCGAGCTCTTTGATGCGGAAATCCTGGAACCGATCCAATGTCCGGCCGAGTTCCAGAGTGAGCGATTCCGCCTCATCGCGGATTTCCTCGCTGCGGCGACATCTGCGCTGCTCGAGCGCGACAGCGATGTCGCCGCCATAGCCGCCGTTTGTCGGATTGCCCACGGAAAAGCCAATCTCGCCGATCCGGGCGCCCGACTTTACAACTCTCCAGTCGCCTGTCCCATCCTTGTGGACATCAAACCGGATGTAGAAGGCGCGGCCATCCGGCGTGACCGACTTCACATACTTTTGCAGGATATAGCGGCGATACCGGGTTCGGCCTTCGATCGTCTGGGCGGCCCGTCTGGAGACCTCTTGCAGACTGCCGGTCCAACTCTCCTGGTCAGCGCGGTGCGTCCAATCATCGGCCTGGGGAAGGATGAATTGGATACCCCGGCCGCGATTGCCGTCTGCAGGCTTGATGACCGCGGAGCCCACCTTTCTCAGCCAATCCTCGACCGCCTGCGCGACGTCTTCGTCGGGCGCGATGATCCGTTGGGGGAGAAGGTATTTTCGCAGGGGAGTGTCGGAGAGCCGCACGGGCAGGTCGGCCTTGTCGGGGCCTATGTCTTCGACGGTGGGACATTTCGATCGCATCCAGTCACGGATGTCGAGGTGCCGGCGCAATGTCGGGCGGGCTGGGATAACCGCGACATCCGGCCGAGCGATCTGCCGCTGTTGAAACGCACCGTCGATCCAGACATCAGCGCCGATTCTGTCCATCTCGACGTCGCAATCGGCGGCGTTTATCAGGCAGAATTCGCCTCCCTGTAGTATCGTCTCTGCCAGCAGAGCCCTGAGACGCAAAGGCGGAAACCGGTCGCGCTCTTCGCTGCCGAAGTGGACGATCGCGATCAACGGTTTGCCCGACGCGAACAAATCGGTCATAGCGCCTCTCGAATATATTTCGTTGCCTGTGGCAACGTGCCGGAAGCGACGGCGAAAGCATAGTCGACCGCAAACTCCGCGCGGCGCTGTTCATAGCTTGTCGTTTCCGGCTGGAGATTGGCTTCGAGTAGCCAGACATTGTCTTGTTTGTCGAGAAGCATGTCGACTCCCAGTTCGAAGATCGATGCTTCCGGATGGGCATCGAGCGCTTTCGCCGTGTTCAGGGCTAGGTTGACTGCATCATCAAAGATCAGGGATGGCGGACGGACCTTGCGCTGCCGGAGCGTGGGTTCAAGTGCTCCTAGATAACCGCCAAAGGCAATATTGCTGGCGCGTTCGCCGATTTCCGCCATTTGGGCAAATGCCCGCAAGACAGCCCATTCGCCGCTTCCATTCTTTCCGACGTCGACACGCAGTTGCAGTGCCCGGCCGTCGGCAGTCGAGGAATCCACGAATTTCTGAATGACGATCGTCCGGTAGCCTGCGCGTCCGCTGAGGTCATGTGCAATATGTTCGACGACTTCGTCCATCGTGCCGCGTCGCGTCTCGCGATTGTGCCTGACAGTCCAGTCTTCGCCATCGCGCATGATGAAACGCACGCCCCGGCCCGAACTGCTGATCGCCGGCTTGACGACGACCGAGCCATAGAGCCGCATCGCCGACATGATCGAGCCTTTGACATCGTCGGGGTTCAGCACGCCCTGAGGGATGATCCGTTCGGCCGCCGGGCTATTTTGGAGGAAGGCCCCTAGCCGCGCCTTGTCGGGTCCGCGGGCGCGTATCACCGGAAAGTGCCCCGACAGCCAGTCGAAAACATCCTGCTGCCGGCGAAGCACCGCGGCGCCGCCGAAGCAAGCGACGACATCGGGCACGTCGATCCGGGCAAAGACCCAGCGGCCGTCTTGCCAGAGGTCGCCACTGATCGTCCCTGCTTCTATATCGCAGCCCTCGCTGGTAAAAACCGCCATCGATCCGCCGCGCAGGACCACTTCGGCCAGTGTCGCCTTGAGCCGATAGGGAGGAAGCCTTGCCTTCCACGCCTCACTGACCATGAACAGGCCGAACAGCTTGGAGGTCATCAGGGCCTTTCTGCGCGCGTGGGAGAAAACAACTATGTCTCGCACTATCGTGTATTAGCGGCGGCTTTTGAAGATGCAGCGGCCGGGTTGCACACAATTCTCCGCAGGAAAAACGCTTTTCAACCAGCTCACCCGGGCCTGTGTTTCAATTCATGTGTAGCGATGACATTCGCTTGCACCAACGAACGCCCAATATGTCCGTAGACACCACATCGGCAGGGTACAGCCCTGCCGACGGAGTGACATCCGTTTTAGGTCCGAGTAACGGATGCGCCGCCATCCACCAGCGATGCCGTGCCGGTGACGAAGCTCGACTCATCGGAAGCGAGGTAGAGAACCGAGCGGGCAAGTTCTTCAGGTGTCGCCACCCGCTTCAGCGCATGCAGGCCGGTGATGAAGGCGCGCTTGTCGGCGGTGTCGTTCATCTCACGATACATGTCGGTGTCGACGGCACCCGGCAGGATGGAATTGACCCGGACATTCTGCGCACCATATTCGACCGCCAAAGCCTGTGTCAGGCCGATCAGGCCCGATTTGCTGGCGGCATACGCGGCAACGCCGGGGAAGGAGAAGCTGTAGCCGACGAAAGTCGAGGTGAAGATGATCGAGCCGCCGCCATTGGCGGCCATTGGCGCAACCTGGTGCTTGGCGGCAAGGAAGGACGCCGTCAGGTTGATCGCCAGTGCGTCGGAAAAGCCTTTTTCCGAAACGTCGGTCGTGGCGCCGGCTTCACCGAGCGTTCCGGCATTGTTGAAGGCGATGTCGAGCCTGCCGAAGCGGCTGAGCGCGGTGGCGACGAGTTCTTTGTGGTAGTCTTCGCTACGGACGTCGCCTGCCACGGCCACGGCGCTGCYGCCGGAAGCTTCGATGTCCTTGACCAGTTGATCGAGCTCGGATTGGCGACGCGCGCCGACCACTACCTTGGCGCCTTCCTCGGCGAAAAGCTTGGCGGTGGCGCGGCCGATGCCGGCGCTTGCACCGGTGATGATGGCAACTTTGTTGTTCAGGCGGTTCATTGTTCGTCTCCCGATATCCAGAGGAAGGATGGCGCCTGCCATCCCTTGTGATGAAGCTAAGATGGCATTCCACATTCGTTCGGATTAGTCTTCAAATAGAGGAACTGAAATCCGGGAAAACCGAACAATGACGAGGGCCGAGAGATGATAAAAACCGAAAGTATCACGGCTTTTGTTGCGATTGTCGAGGGAGGCTCCATCAGCGAGGCGGCACGGCGRCTGCGGCTCTCCAAATCCGTGGTCAGCGAACGGCTCGTGGAACTCGAAACGTCACTCGGCGGCGTGCTCCTGCACCGCACCACGCGCAAGTTGACGCTGACGGAAGATGGTGCGGCCTTTCTCGAGCGGGCGCGGCGCATCGCGCGCGAGCTCGAAGAAGCCGCCACGGATATGACCGAGCGGCGGGGAACGCTGGCCGGTTCACTTCGTATCGCGGCACCCGTCACCTTCGGCAGGATGCATCTCGGGCCGGCGCTCTATCCGTTCCTGCGGCAGCATCCGGAGCTCGAATTGACGCTCGACATGGACGACCGTCGCGTGGACGCAGTCTCGGACGGCTACGATGCCATCATCCGGCATGGGCCGATCGCCGATTCCCGGCTCGTGGCCTGGAAACTGGCGTCCAGCCATCGGCTGCTGCTTGCCTCTCCCGACTATCTGGAGCGCTTTGGCGTGCCGCGTACGCTCGAAGATCTGGAATGCCACCGCGGCCTTTTCTACACCAATCGCGGCGTTGCGGATTGGCGCTTCCAGACGGCCGAGGGTACGACCATCGTCCGGGCCAAGTTCGCGCTCGGGATAAACAACGGCGACATGCTGCGCGAGGCGGCGATAGCCGGGCTCGGGATTGCTTTGCTGCCCCCCTTCATCGCCGGCTTCGCTGTTCGGGAGGGGAGGCTGCGCGTGATCGATATCGATCCGAGACCCGAGCCGGAATTCGTCTATGTGGCGCATCCGCAGGGGCGAAATCCACCGGCCAAGCTGCGCGCCATCGCCGATCACCTGAAGAAAGTGTTCGGCGATCCTCCCTATTGGGACCTGTAGCTATCCGTTTTGCCGAACGATTCTTTAGCCGGACTTCATCGCGCCGATGCCCGATATTCCTCCGGCGTCATCCCCGTCATGCGCTTGAACATGGCGATAAACGCTGAGGCGCTGCCATAGCCCATTGCGGTCGAGATGCGTTCGATTGTGTCGCTGCCCTCCAGAAGGGGCATGGCTTTTATCACCCGCAGCCTTTGTTTCCATTCGGCGAAAGGTATGCCGAGATCGCGCATGCAGCGGCGAATCAACGTCCGCTCCGTGGTGCCGCCGAGCCGCGCGAACTCGGCAAGCGCGCGATTGTCCTGCGGGCTCTCCTCGAGATGCGACAGGATGGGCTGTAGATGAGGATCCTCCGACCAAGGGAGGTAAGTGCCGGTTCGGCGGGCGGTGGCGAGGAGGTCTATCACCACTTGCAGGAAGCGCTGATGCTGCGACGGCATCTCCCGGGAATTGCCGTTTATCCTGAGATGTTCGAGCATCGAGCGCAACAAAGGGCTGATTTCCAGGGCGGTGGTCGTCTCGGGCATCGGACCGCACAATTCCGGAGAGACGTAAAGCGAGCAATGGCAGGCGGCATGGCGGTTGAAGCCCTGGTGCTCGACATCGGGCGGCAGCCACACGCCGTATTGCGGCGGTGCAAGATAGTGCCTGTCGGCGAGGCTGATTTCGATGACGCCGCTGTAGGAATAAACGAATTCGCCCCAGGGATGGCTGTGGCGGGGATAGGTGGCGTTATCCGGCATGTCCGCCGAGCGGAAATAAAGCGGCGACGGCAACGCGTCGCGAAATGGCGCCTCGCGGAAATGCAGCGCCTTGTTGGCTTGCGGCCAGGTTCCTGTCAGGAATTCGATACCGACTGTCATGAAGTCAGCATATCCCGCGATCCTGACAAATGATAGAGGAGCAGTCTTCGTAAAGAGGGATGCCAGCCGTGGAAAACCGCAAATCCATCGATGCCAGCGCCGTCGGTCTGATGCTCGTCGTTTGCCTGATCTGGGCGCTGCAGCCGATTGGTCTGAAATTTACCGGCGGCTATGCGGCGCCGGTGCTGCAGATTGGATTGCGATCGGGATTTGCGGGTTTGTTCGTCTTCATCCTGATCGTCGTGAAGCGTCAGAAACTGCAATGGTTCGGCAGAAACGCGGCGCTGGGCGTCATGGCGGGATTGCTGTTTGCGGTGGAATTCTTCTTTGTCGGTGAGGCGCTCAAGCACACATCGGCCTCGCATGTCGTGGTCTTCCTCTACACGGCGCCGATCTTCGCCGGGATCGGCCTGCATATCAGGCTCGCGAGCGAGCGGCTGTCCGCGGTTCAATGGGCTGGCATCATCATCGCCGCCATGGGCATTGCCTATGCTTTCCTGCAGCCGTCGGCCGGCTCGAGGCAGGATCTCGGCTCGATCTTTCTCGGGGATTTGATGGCGCTTCTCGGCGGCGCATTCTGGGGCGCCACGACTGTTCTCATCCGCACGACGAGCCTGAGCACGATTCCGGCGGCCCATGTGCTGTTCTACCAATTGGCGACGGCCTTCGTCATCTTGACGACCGCAGCTGTCATGACCGGCAACGGCCATATCGAGCTGAATGCGATCCTCGTGGCGCAACTGGCGTTTCAGTCGATCGTCGTCTCGTTCTTGAGCTTCCTTACCTGGTTCTGGCTGCTGACCAAGTACAAGGCGTCACAACTCGGTGTGTTCTCGTTTACGACGCCGCTGTTCGGCGTGGTCGCGGGCATCGTCCTGCTCCATGAGCCGCTGACGGCCGCGTTTGTCACGGGTGCTGCCGGCGTGTTGGTGGGGATCGTGATTGTCAGCGCTTATCCCTGGATCAGGCAACGACGCCAAGGGAGATTGGGAAATGACGGCATCGCCCGGACAAGTGTGGAAAGTGGCATGAGGCAGGCGGCTCGCTGAGCCCATGAACCGCCTGTCGGCAGCCGTCGGAAGTGGGATTTGACATTGCCGCTAACGGCTGACGACAAAGTTTCTTCCGGTGATTGTTTTCGTAGCGTTTTTGGCATATATGGCTCGCATCGAACTTTGTTGGCGACTTTATCCCAGCCTTTTTGGGGATTTTCGGATTTCCATCCATCGTCGATTCTAACTTGGTCGATAAGACCGGCCACACCTACGATTGAAAGGAAATCGTTATGACCACGGGCACAGTAAAATGGTTCAACAGCACCAAGGGTTTCGGCTTCATCCAGCCCGATAACGGCGGCCAGGACGTTTTCGTCCACATCTCCGCTGTTGAGCGCGCCGGCATGCAGGGCCTCAATGAAGGCCAGAAGATCAGCTACGAGATCGTGCAGGACCGTCGTACGGGCAAGAGCTCGGCCGATCATCTTCGCGCCGTCTGAGATATCTTCATTGCCACGCGCCAGCACGGATGTACTGGTGCGTCACGGGCGATGATTATGGAAGGTCGGGAAATTCCCGGCCTTTTGTTTTTCCGAGAAAGGAGCCGGAAATGTCGAGGCATGCCTATAAGGTTGACGACATCGTGCTCCTGCGGACGGGGCCCATTCGAAATGCCGCGCCGAGCGGCGCCGGCCGCGTTCTCGCGATCCTTCCTGCAGATGCAGAGGGGATATCGCAATATCGTGTGAAATTCGATGCCGAGAATTGTGAGCGGCATATCTCTGCTGTCGAAATAGACGATGATATGTCGATGACGACAGGGAGAGAACGGCCAGGCTCGAACAGCTCGGCGGGCTCATGGATCAATCACAAATCCATCAAGACAAGCCGATAGCGGCACTGACCGAAGGAGATATCATTGCAGGTACTTGTTAGAGACAACAACGTCGAGCAGGCGCTTCGCGTGCTGAAGAAGAAGATGCAGCGCGAAGGCGTGTTTCGCGAAATGAAGGCGCGCAGCGCTTATGAAAAGCCGTCGGAAAAGCGTGCCCGCGAAAAGGCCGACGCTATCCGCCGCGCACGCAAACTCGCGCGCAAAAAGGCGCAACGCGAAGGCCTGCTGCCGATGCCGAAAAAGGTCATGCACGCCAGATAAGCGCCGGCCCGCCTCTACCGGGCGCCGGCAATCATTGTCGCGAGGCGCCCGACCCCATACCAAGTGTCGATAATATGAACCCATTGCATATCATCGACACTTGGTATCACTCGATCAGTTCGAATCGGTCCACGTCGACCAGACCCCTATCCGATATTTTCAGATGCGGAATCACCGGCAGCGGCATGAAGGCGAGCTGCAGGAAAGGCTCCTGCAATGTCGAGCCTAAAGCAAAGGCTGCCTGACGCAGGTGATGGAGGGTGTCGCGAACTTTTTCGTAAGGTTCGAGACTCATCAAGCCGGCGACGGGGAGGGCAATCTCGCCGGTGACGCGGCCATCCTCGACGACGACGAAACCACCTTTGATTTCAGACAACCGGTTGGCGGCGATGGCCATGTCTTCGTCGCTGGCGCCGACGACGCAGATATTGTGGCTGTCATGGCCGACGGTGGAGGCGATGGCGCCCTTCTTCAGGCCAAAGCCCTGAACGAAGCCCGTGGCCATGTTGCCGTTCTTGCCGTGGCGTTCGATGACTGAGATTTTCAGGATATCGTTGACGAAATCGACCGTGGCCTGGTTGCCCTGCATCGGCAGTCGGTAGCGGCGATGCTCGGTGATGATCTTTCCCGGCAGGACGCCGAGCACCGGGCTTTCCGTATCGCGCGCCGCAACGGCAAAATCCGCCGACGTGACATGCTTCGCCTTCACGCTGTCAAGACCGACCGGTTCCACCGGCTTGCGGGCCGCGAACAGGTCCGGTGTAACGCGTCGGCCGGCCGTGAAGACCATTTCCGCCCTGCAGTTTTCCAGGCTGTCGATGACGACGAGATCGGCGCGCCAGCCGGGCGCCACCAGGCCGCGGTCACGCAGGCCGAAGGCTTTTGCCGCGGAGATCGAGGCGGCGCGGTAGATGGCGAGCGGCTCGACGCCGTGGGCGATGGCCGTGCGGATCATATAGTCGAGATGACCCTGTTCGGCAATGTCGAGCGGGTTGCGATCATCCGTGCAGAGCGCGAGATAGGGTGACAGCCGTTCGGTGATGATGGGCATCAGCGCATGCAGGTCCTTGGAGACCGAGCCTTCGCGAACGAGGATATGCACGCCCTTGCGGATCTTTTCCAGCGCTTCCGCGGCACTGGTGGATTCGTGCTCGGTGCGGATGCCGGTCGAGAGATAGCCGTTCAGTCTATAGCCCGACAGCAGCGGCGCGTGGCCGTCGATATGGCCCTCCTGGAAGGCTTCGAGCTTGGCGAGCGGCACCGGGTCCTTGGCGATCACGCCGGGAAAATTCATCATTTCCGCCAGTCCGATCACCTTGGGATGCTTGCGGAAGGGCAGGAGGCGCTCGATCGGCAGGTCGGCGCCGGACGTTTCGAGATGCGTCGCCGGCACGCAGGAGGAGAGTTGTACGCGGATGTCCATGATCGTTTCGAGGGCCGAATCAAGGAAGAATTGCAGTCCTTCCGTGCCCAGCACATTGGCGATCTCATGCGGATCGCAGATCACCGTCGTCACGCCATAAGGCAGCACGCAGCGGTCGAATTCGTGCGGCGTGACGAGCGAGGATTCGATATGCAGATGCGTGTCGATAAAGCCAGGTACGACGATCCTGCCTGAAATATCGATCGTCTGCCTGCCTTCATATCCGCCGCAGGTGCCGACGATACGATCCTCGCAGATGGCGATGTCGGAGGCGACCAGTTCGCCCGTGACAAGATCGAGGAAGCGCCCACCTCTGAGCACGATGTCGGCTGGCTCGCGGCCTGTGCCCTGGTCGATCAGTCGTTCGAGTTTCGTCATGGGCCGCTCCGATTCCTGATCGAGGCATTTTAGCGGCGCGGCGAGAGGATGCAAATGGCCTTCGCGCGGCGGCCTGCTTTGGTTGATCCAGACCGCAAACGCCGCCGTCGGCCAACAGGCCCTGGATCACAGCCAATCAATGCGCCGCAGCACGAAAAGCGTGAGCGCGGACAGCACGGCCATAGAGCCCACGATCGCCATGAAGGCCCAGCCGTCGCCGACGCCAGGTATGCCGCCGACATTCATGCCGAACAGCCCCGCTATGACACTCGGCGGCAGCAGTAGTGCAGCGAGGGCAGAGAGGCGATTGGAATTGCGGGCGATCCGCTCGCTGATGACGGTGGAAAGGTCGTCATGCAGAATGCTGGTTCGATCGCGGATGGCATCCAGATATTCGATGAAGCGTGACAGTTTGTCGATCACCTCTCTGAAGCGCATCTTGTCGCGCTCCTTCAGCCAATGCGCATCGTCATGCTCGATCCGGCCTAGCGCATCGCGTTGCGGCGCGAGATAGCGGCGCAATTGCACTGCACGGCGACGCAGCAGTTTCAGCCGCCCTCGTACCTCGCCGGCATTGCCGTGGAAGATCATTTCGTCGAGCTCGTCGACTTCCTCGTCCATGGCGTCGAGCACCGGCTCGATGTCGCGGCAGAGTTTGTCGCTGACCATGGCGAGCAATTCGCCCGTCTGGCGAGGCCCCTTGCCGGCTTCGAGCGCCAGCCGGATATCGCGCAGCCCGGTGAGGTAATGACCGCTGTCGCGCAGCGTGATCAGCCGGTTCTCGTCGATCCATGCATGCAGCGGCACGAGATCTATGTCGTCAGTCGGCACCTGCACTTCGTCGGGCGGCACGGCGCAAACGCCGCGCAGGATGATCAAAAGGCCGTTTTCGACCTCTTCCACATGCGGCCGGGAGTCTTCGGCAAGCAGCGCCTCAGCGACCAGCGGATCGAGCCCACTCTCGTTGGTAATCCAGTCGGCCGCGGCGGGGTGGTTGCGTTCGAAATGGAACCAGGCGACGCCGTCCGAAGGCTGCCATTGGCAAATGCTCTTCAGATCCAGCGCCTTGCTGCCGCCTTTCCCGTCAAGCAGCATGGCAAAACGTAAACCCGGCTCGGCACCGTAGCGCAGCGGCAGTCTCGGTAGGTCCAATCCACTCTCCTCCCTCGGGGCATGTGTTGCAAGCAGTATGCCAAGTCCTGCTATAATAACAGTAAACAGGAAAGTCGCGAAGGGTCCCACCTGCGATCCAGTGGGTGATCAGGGAGATGACAGATTGACGCAGGCCGTTAAAGATCCGACCTGATTTTCAATGCGATATGCCTCTCAACGCTTGCTTGATGTCGGCAGGGCAGATCAGAAAGGTGGACAGACAGCAAGGTCGCGGCAAAGAATTGGTTCAAAAACGAATGACGAAGCGGCCGCCGGCTTTGCCCTGCTCAAGGTTTTCGAGCGCTCTCGATGCATGCTCAATACTGATTTCCTCTATCGGATTGCGGAGCGGCTTTTCCGCATGGATCGCTACGACTTCGCCCATCTCCCGCCGTGTTCCGACGCTGGTGCCGGTGATGGTGACGCCGGTGCCGGTCAGCCATTCCTGGTTCAGCGGCACCGGTTCCGAGACGAGGGCAGCGGCGACGATGCGACCGCGAGGGCGAACGGCGGCGGTCATCGGTTGCCAGGTAGCGGGACTGGGGGCGAAATTGATGACGGCGTGGAATTTGTCTGTGCGTTGCCGAAGCCGGTCCGGCAGGTCGGCGTCGACCAGTTCGGTCCAGTTTGCGCCATAGCCGGCGGCATGCTCGAGCTTGGCAGGATCGCGATCGATGGCGAGGACGTCGGCACCCAGCCGTCTTGCAAGCTGGACGGCATAGAGGCCAAGGCCGCCGCAGCCGAAAATGGCAACTCGTTCCCCGGCAGTGACGCCGGCGCGGCGGAGCGCGCCATAGGCGGTGACGCCGGCACACATGACTGGCGCAGTGGCAACCGGATCGACACCTGTCGGCAGCGGCACAGCGAAACGCGCGTCTGCGACGACATAGTCGGCAAAACCACCGGGGACATTGAGGCCGTGGGCGCGCTGGTGTTGGCAAAAGGATTCCTGCCCATCCAGGCATTCGTCGCAATGCAGGCAGGTGTCGTGCAGCCAAGGCACGCCGGCATGATCGCCGATGGCCCAGCCTTCAACGCCATCGCCAATCGCGGCCACGATGCCGACGCCCTCGTGGCCGAGAATGAAAGGCGAGGGCGCCTCGGGCGGGCGGACGTCGCCCTTCCAGATATGGACGTCGGAATGGCAGATGCCGCAGGCTTCGAGCCGCACCAGCAACTGGCCGGGACCGGCGACCGGTCGGGGAACGGTCCTGATTTCCAGCGGTTCGCCGTAGCGGGTCAGGACCGCGGCACGCATGAATTCATCCATCAGGTCAGTTACCCAGTGCTGCCTTGACCGCGTCGAGCCCCGGCTTGCCGTCCCATGTCTTGACGTCCTTCAGCCAGGCTTCGAGCTTTTCCGGATGGGCTTTCATCATCTTCTTGGCCGCGGCTGGCGCTTCCATGCCGCCGGTCATGATCATGTTCATGCCGGTATTCTCGTAGGTGATATCGAAGACGAGGTTGCTGAGGAATTTTGTCACGTTTGGGCAATCCGCCGGGTAACCCTGCCGGACGATGGTGCGCACCGTGGCACCGCCGAAATTCGGGCCGAACTCAACGTCGCCGCCGGAGAGATAGGTCATATCCAGGTTGACGTTCATCGGATGCGGCTGCCAGCCAAGAAAGACGATCCAATCCTTGTTGGGGAGCGAACGGCGGACCTGCGTCAGCATCGCTGCTTCGCTCGATTCGATGACTTTCCAGTTCTTGTCGAGGCCGTGCGTGTGCTTCTCGACCATGTCGAGCACTGGCTGGTTGGAACCGGCTTCGATGCCATAGATCTTGTGGTCAAGCTTGTCGGCGAATTTTTGCAGGTCGTCGAAGGAGTTCAGGCCGGCATCGGATTCATATTTCGGCACGGCAAGCGTGTACTTGGCGCCCGTGAGGTTCGTCGTCACCGGGATCACCCAGCCCTTATCGAAAAATTCCTTGTAGTCGAGGTCCTGCACCGGCCGCCAATTGCCGAGGAAGACATCCATCTGGCCGTTCTTCAGCGATTGGTAGGTGACGTTGAGGGCGAGCATGGTCTGCTTGGCATCATAGCCCAGCGCTTTCAGAATGGTCTCAGCCGTGGTGTTGGTCAGTGCAATGTCCGTCCAGCCGAGATCGGACATGCGCACGGTCCTGCATTCCGGTTTTTCGGCCGCGAGCGCAGCAGGCAGCAGAATGGCATTCAATGCAATCGAAACGGCAATGGCTTTGGTATTCATGACTGTTCCCCTGTTGTTTTCGGCGAGCATAGAACGATGAAATTTTTTTCCAAGATAAAAAATTGTTAGAGCGTACAAAAAATTGTTCTGATAAGAAAAGCCATGCCATCAGGATCGAAGAAACAGAAGACCCGCATCGAGGACATCCGCCGTGTCGAACTCATCGACGCGGCGCATCGCATTTTCCTGCAGGAAGGGCTGAAGGGCCTGACCACGACGAAGATTTGCGCCGAAGCTGGCATGTCGCAGGGCATCCTTACTTATTATTTCAGGGATAAGGAGGAGGTGCTGTTCGAGATGGTGCGGATGAACCACCGGGTGCTGGCCGATGAGGTCGTCGTTCATCTCCGCGCTGCCCGCACCCGCTGGGATCGGCTGATCGCGCTGATCGATGGAAACTTTCCCGCCAATCGCTTTGACCGGCCGGCGGCGAGCGCCTGGATTTCGCTCTATTCGGAGGCGGCACATAATGAGAGCTATGCGCGGCTGCAGCGGCCCTATTACAAACGCCTGCGGTCCAATGTCGCCTCGGTGCTGAAGCCGCTGATGGCGCGCGACGCGATCGACCATTTCGTGCGCGGCTTTGCTGCGATGATCGACGGCCTGTGGATGAGGCGGGGTCATTCGGAAGAGGACATGTGGCTATCCGAGGCGAAGCTTTTGCTTGTCGAATATGTCGAGCAGAGCCTTGGGGCGGACATGGTGCGGATGTTGAAAGCCGAGATTTACCGCAACATTTGATCTCCCAGAGAGTGCGGCAAGCGCCAGACTGGCGCCTGCCCAATGCTTGGATATGCTGGTGCTTATCCGACGCGCTCGATCTTGCCGGCATTCACCACTTCGACCAGGGCATAGGCATTCATGGGCAAGGCCTCCGGCGGGATATTGCAAGCCCTCCTGGCCATGAATCAAAAAAGCGGCCGGAGACGGCCGCTTTCGCTGATATTCTCGATCTCTGTCAGATATTCGACATCAGCACCTTGCGGAGCTTGTCGAACAGTTCGTCGATATGGCTCTTTTCGATGATCAGCGGCGGCGACAGTGCGATGATGTCGCCGGTGGTGCGGATCAGGAGGCCGCTTTCATAGGCCTTGAGGAAGGCGGTAAAGGCGCGCTTGGTCGGTTCGCCGGCAATCGGCGCGAGTTCAATGGCGCCGATCAGGCCGAGATTGCGGATGTCGATGACATTCGGGCAATCCTTCAGTGAATGCAGCGCATCTTCCCAATAGGACGCAAGTTCGGCGCCGCGGGTCAGCAGGCCTTCTTCCTTGTAGGTGTCGAGCGTGCCCAGCGCTGCAGCCGAAGCGATCGGGTTGCCGGAATAGGTATAGCCGTGGAAGAACTCGATCATGTGCTCCGGGCCTTGCATGAACGCGTCATGGATCTCGGCGGTGACGAACACGGCGCCCATCGGGATGACGCCGTTGGTCAGGCCCTTGGCGGTGGTGATGATATCCGGCTTGACGTCGAAATATTGCGCGGCGAATGGCGTGCCGAGGCGGCCGAAGCCGGTGATGACTTCGTCGAAAATCAAGAGGATACCATGCTTGGTGCAGATCTCGCGCAGCTTCTGCAGGTAACCCTTCGGCGGCAGGATGACGCCGGTGGAACCAGCGACCGGCTCGACGATGACGGCGGCGATGGTCGAGGCGTCATGCAGGGTGACGATGCGCTCGAGTTCGCTGGCGATATCGCCGCCATGTTCCGGCAGGCCTTTGGTGAAGGCGTTCTTGTCGGGGAAATGGGTGTGCGGCATGTGGTCGACGCCGGTCAGCAGCGTGCCGAACATTTTTCTGTTGGCGACGATGCCGCCGACGGAGATGCCCCCGAAATTGACACCATGATAGCCACGCTCGCGGCCGATCAGGCGGAAGCGCGAACCGTTGCCTTTGATGCGATGATAGGCGAGCGCGATCTTGAGCGCCGTTTCGACCGATTCAGAGCCGGAATTGGTGTAGAGCACATGCTCCATGCCTTCGGGCGCGATGTCGATCAGGCGGTTGGCGAGTTCGAATGCCTTGGGATGGCCAAGCTGGAAGGCCGGCGCGTAATCGAGCTCGCCTGCCTGCTGGCGGATCGCCTCGGTGATCTTGGGGCGGCAATGGCCGGCATTCACGCACCAGAGACCGGCGGTGCCGTCGAGCACGGTGCGGCCATCATGTGTCTTGTAATACATGTCCTGGGCGCTGACAAAAAGCCGCGGCTCCTTCTTGAATTGCCGGTTGGCAGTGAAGGGCATCCAGAACGCACGCATGTCATTGGGCGTGGTATTGAGGCGGTTCGACATAGTTTTCTCCGGAATTGGTCGAAAAACGCGGGGAATAGGCCGATAAATCCTCCCCCTTCGTGCTTTTTTCGAGCGTTCGGCGGCCAAACCAGCATATTCGTATTGGTCGGTCAAACTACCAAGCACGCGGCCTTTTTCAAGGCGTAGCACGGAATTTCATAAGAGATCACCGGAATTGATCAGGGCCCGGGCAAGCCCGAAGCAAGCTTGACGTGACACAGCTCGCGCGGGAAGAACGTGCCGCGGCAGGGAATCAGGGCATGGTGGCGCGCGCTTCCCCAAATGTGGCGGCAAGCCAGAATAGACTCCGTTTCCCAATGACCGGGGAAACGGAGTTCTTGGCGTCTGGTCCGCTCTTTTCGGGTGCCGTTTAGCGATCCAGCACGTCGCGGATATCCACCAGGCTCGAACGGGCGTTGAGCAGGTAGAAGCCTTCGGTCGCCAGATGCGACGGCATGATCAATCCATCCTCGGCGCCGTTGGAGATGATCAGCGGCCGGATATCGAGCGCCTTGCGGAAGCGGCTGAGCATCACGCCCCAGATCTGGCCAAGGTTCTTTTCCTGGATGGTCGAGGCAAAGTCGATGCGAGCGGCGGAGAGAAGGCCGTAATAGCCGTACATCTGGCCGTAAGCGAACCAGAAGCGGTCATCGGCGCGCGTGTCGAACCAGCCGGCGCTATGTTTTTCGGAACGCTCCTGGAGGATGCTCGACGTGCTGCCGAGATCGCTCGAGACGCGATCGAGGAACTGCAGCAGGTTGTCGGCGCGACCGTCGAAGGTTGCCTGGCAATTCGCCAGTTCGACATTGAAGTCATGCAGTTCCTTGATCGCCTGGTTGAAGATGGCCGGTGCCGGCGTGCGGAAGCCGAATGGGGAGCGACCGATATACCAGGCCTCTTCGTTGTATTGCATGTTCTGGCGGGCATCCTGAAGGTTCTTGTTGACGCTCGAGGTGGCGCGGACACGCGCCAGCGTGTCGACCAGTTCGATGGTCGTGCGGCGGATGGTCTGGTTCATGCCGCGCTGGAAGCTGGCTTTGTTGTCGAGGAATGGCGTGTCGTCCCAGTCAAGGCCGAAAAAGCCCATCTTGTAGAGCAGTGCCGAACTGATCCAGGTGTTCTGGTTGACCTCATTGTTGATAAGATCGGCGGTGACGTCGACGATTGCCGAGCGCTCACACTTCTTCGGCGCGGAGGTATCCTCGCCGGCCAGCGGCTGTCCGGCGGACAGCTTGCGCTCCCCGAGCTTGTAAGTGGCGACATAGTCGGGATCGAAGCCGTTCCAGGACTGCGTGATCCAGACAAAGTGACCGTAGGCGACGACGAGGATCAGCAGGATCAGACCGATCACGGCCTTGATGATCAGGCCGCGCGACGCATACCAGCGGCTGGCGCTCATGAACGGAAACAGGATCCAGGCGATCAGAATGCCGATGCCACGGCCGATGGCGCTGAATATGCCCTGGATGAAGTTGATGATCGGGTCCAGCATGCGTCAATCCCTGGTTATGCCATAGAGGCGGCGGCGGAATGCCAGTTTGTCTTTGAGATATGTGCCTTCCAGCGTCTTCACAACATAGTCCCTGAACTTTTCCGAGTAGCGTTCATAGGCGTCGTAAAAGCCTTGCTTATCGAAAATATAGCGGGAGACGAAATCGAAGGGCTGCATCTGCGACAGAAGCCGGTTGACCAGCCACTGGTCCGGATGGTCGGGTTCGGCGCGGGTGAGCAGGAAGCGGTAGCGGGCGGCAATATCTTTCATCCGGACCTGGCCGGTGGTCGTGACCACGCGGTACATCTCGCTCAGCACCGGATAGCTGCCTTCCTCGGAGACCAGCCGGGCATTCATATGCGCCCAGGTCTGCAGCCAGACCATGTCGGCCTTGGCGGGATCGAAATTGGGGTCATGGGCAGCGGCGAGGCCGATCAGGATCATCTTCAGCCGATGTTCGTAGAGGCCCGAATCCTGGATCCAGGAGGCCTGCGGCAACTGGATGCGCTTGGTGCGGGCGAGGAAGCCGTAGATCGTCTCGTAGTCACTGCTGTCGATATAAGAAACCTGCCAGGGCCGCGCCTTGCGGAAGCCCGGCACGGTCGACGAACAGATGACGGTCGAGTTACGGTCATCGTGGAAGACGAAGACGCCGCCAAAATGATTGGCCCAGAAGGCGTCGTGGCGAAAGACCAGCTTGTCGGGCACCAGGGTGTTCTGGCGGATGTCACCGGTCAGCTTCGCCAGGTCGACCATGCGGGTCAGCATGTCGTCGTCGCGCCAGGCATTCGGCTGGGAGAGGAGCTTGTCGGACAAGGCGCGCAGTTCCGAGGCCTTGCCGAGGATATCTTCGGCCGAATGGACGCGGAAATTCACCTCGTTGATCGAGAGCAGGTCCTCGATATGGTCGACGGTCGCCACCGAATCCTCGATCTCGCCATAGAGAGCGTCCTTGATGGTGACGGCGCTGATGGCGCGGGCATTGGCGACGAAGAATTCATGCATCAGGCCGGCGGTGTTGGAGAAGCTCGTATGCACCACCGGCAGGTTTTCCTGGTCCGGAGTCAGGATGATGAAGCGGCGATTGACGCGATGCGGATCGAGATAATCCTCGTCGTTCAGTTCCTCGGCGACCTCGGGCGAGAAGCCGGTCATGTCGATGTTGAATTCGGTGAGCTTGGTTTCGGGCATGCCGAAACCCTTGAGCGCCTTGTTGTAACGGGCGATCAAATGCGGCTCGTTGACGGTGAGCAGCCGGCCGTAGATCAGTTCTGCTTCGAGGAGGCGTTTCATGCGGGGGCCAAACGACTATCTGTAGATTTCACGACGATGTCCGATTTCGATGACGAGAACGACGAGGCGTTGGTCCTGGATGTGGCAGATGATCCGATAGTCGCCGACTCGATAGCGCCAGAGGTTTGTATACTGCTTACCGACGAGCGCCTTGCCAATACGACGAGGACTTTCGACGCCGCTCACCCGTTCTCGTAGAAAATCGCTAATACGTCGGGCATCGGACTTGTTCAGCTTTCCTAGCTGCTTCTCGGCGCTGGCGTCGATCTCAATCTTCCAGACCAAGCCTGCGCTCCACCTCTTCCAAGGTATAGGTTCTGCTCTCCCCGGCTTCGATTTTTCTTAACACTTCTTCGGCGCGCATGACATCCTCAATGTCCTCGATATGTTCAAGGATGGCTTCTGAAATGAAGTCATTTGGCGATTGTCCTGCTGCATCCGCAAGCGATTTCATGCGTTCGAATAGCGCTTCGGGCAAATGGATAGCAGTTTGGATTGTCATGGCTGGTCCATCCTTTCCACCAGATCGTCTAGCGTCACTTCAAGCTCCTGCGCAATTTTTTTCAAGGTTACGATGCCGCCATCCTTCTTGCCGGTTTCGATCTCCGAGAGGAAAGCTGCGCTGATGCCCGTTCGCTCCGCAAGTTCCTTGCCGGTAAAGCCGCGTAATTCGCGGTAGACTCGGATCGGGCTTTCTCCATCCATCAAACGATTGGCGAATTCCTCCGGGATAGCCTCTTCGTCTCCGGCCGCGAGCTTCTTCCGATATTCCGCAATAGCTGCGAGATCCTCCGCCAGTTCAGCCTTCTCCAGCAACGCGTCATAGTCATGACGGCTGAGAACAACCATTTCCTCACCATTCGGAGTCTTGAAAGACACGGCCGTGTTCATGGCTCTCATTCCTTGTAGACATCGCCCCGCGGGCCGCCTTTGATCACCTCGATGACGATATCGTTCTCATCGAAGATAACGCGCCAGTCGCTGACCCGTAGCCGAAAAGAATCCTTACCCTGCAGCTTTTTCACGTTGTTTGCCTCCGATGCAGGATCGGAGGCATGTTGGCGAATTTTCGATCTGATTCTTTCGGATTCATTCTTTGGGATGCGTTTGAGCGTTCCGATCGCCTGTTCGCTGTAAGCTATTTTCTTCATGCGAGCATAGCTTTTTGGACCCGAGCTATCAAGAGAATTCGCTGCCGGCTAATTTTCTATCAACCCCACCGCCCATCGCGCTTCATCGCCTCGATTTCCTTCACCGCCTTCTCCCTCTGCCGTTCACGGCGGATGATGTCGTTGATTGCGGCGTCATCAGACTTGTCGGTGTATCGGAATTCGCTGTCGGCGTAGCGGTTGATCTCCTGCAGGATCATGTCGAGGGTGATCGGGCCGCGCAGGTCCTCGATCATGGTCTTCTTCTCGTCGTAGGATTTATGCATGAACGCTTCCGGCTTGACGAACCAGTCGTCCGGCAGTTCGACATCCATGGCGCGCATCTTGATCGCGTCGGTGATGTTCTTGATGGCGCGGCCGGTGAAGCGGGGTTCGGCCTCGCGGATCATGTGCAGATAGGTGCCGACATCAGCGATCGTTTTCAGGCCGCCTTTTTCCTTGGTGAATTTGTCGTAGACGGCGGCGAGGCCTTCTTCCTGGGGTTTGGCATGCGCCTCGTAGCTGGTGGCGACGGCGCGCTTGATTTCCTGGTTGGCGTAGAGCCTGTGGTCGCCGAGCGGGATCGAGTGGTTCTTGCCGGCAAGCAGGGCAAAGATGTCGATATAGTCCTCGCGCGTCTGCGGGCCATCGACCAGCCAGCGGGCGCCGGCGCGTTGGCGCAACGCGTCGTCGACATTTTCCGGATAGTTGGAGAACATGCCGAAACTGGCATTGCCGCGCACCACGGTCGAGGCGCCGGCGAAGCTTTCCATCAGCACAGCGGTGACTTCCTGCTGGCCAGCAGAAGCGCGGTCGTCGGAGCGCTTTGCCGCCACCTGATCGATGTCGTCGATGGTGCCGAAGCCGATCGCCTTCGGATTGATGACGTTGTTGATGAAATCCTTGCAGTTCTGACCGGATTTGCCCTGGTAGGAGGAGATCTGGTCGACGCCGAAATTCTCGTAGTGGAAAGTGTAGCCGGCGACCTGGCAATAGTCGTTGATCAGGCCGGCAATCATCTGGATCAGCGTCGTCTTGCCGGTGCCGGGCATGCCGTCGCCGATGAAGGTGAACAGAAAGCCGCCAAGCTCGACGAAGGGGTTCATCTGTCGGGAAAAATCATAGGCCATGATCATCTTGGCAAGCTTCATGCCCTGATATTTGGCGATGTGATTGCCGACCACTTCCTCCGGCTTTTTGAAGGTCATGGTCAGCGGCTTGCGCTTCTGGCCGGGGGCGACGTCGAAGCCGTTGAGATCGAAATCGTCCTGCTCGATGCGGATATGAACATTTTCGAAGGCGGCGAGGCCGGCAAAGCGCGGCTTGCGCGAGATCAGGCCTTCGATGGCGACGCGGGCGAAAGCGCGGGCGCGGCTGGTGAGGCCGAGATCGTCCGGCGCACCCTGGATGGCGCGTTCAAGGCCTGCGACCGTGGATTTTGCCGCATCCTGCGGCGTGTCGAAGAGATAGTCGGGTTCCGGCACATCCTCGGCTGGCTCGCCTTCGCCGGAGAGGGTGACTGAGAGGTAAGCAGCGACGGAAAAGGCGGCGATATAGGCCGCGGCGGCGAGCAGGCTTTTGAAGGTCTCGGCGTCCTGTCCCTGCAGGGGGGCCGCGGCGTTGCGCGCCTGCAGCCCTTCAAGACTGGTCTGGCGGGCGAAAACATCGGCGACGGCAAGACCGACCATGATGCCGCGGCGGGTGCGATAGAGCAAAGCGTGCTGGGCCGGCGACAGCATCTGGTCGCCGGGACGGATCGCCTGGATCATCTGAGCCAAGCCCACCTCGCGGGTCTTGCGCACCCCCGTCGTCGACACGGTCGGCACAAAGCGGCGGCCGGTGCCGGCGATCGTGGTGCCGGTGCCGCTGGCGTCGCTTTCCAGCATCACCAGCTTGGTCACCATGCTCTGTGCGGTCACCATATGCTTGGCGATGTCCTCCTCGGGGATTGCCGTCAGGCCGGTGTTCAGTGCCATGGGGTAGAGCCTTTCGAGTTAACGGTATCGGTGCCTTTGCCGGCGTTGCGTAAGGGCAAGATCTCGGCGGCAGTTGCAAACGCGGTCGGGTGTGGTCAATCTCCGAAGTATGAGACCGCGAGGCCGGTTGGGTGTCCCTGCCTCATACCTCGCTCGTCACCTGATTTCCCGAAATCACATGCACCTTGTACCCGGCAAAGATCGACTCCGCTTCACCGGAGGCATAGAGCGCGGTATAGGCCTCATGCGGCACCAGCGCATGCTTCTCAAAGCCACTGACGCCCATGCGCGCTGCTTCGAGGTCGTTGGTGTCGATGTGGAATTCCTCTTCCGCAGGGGTCGACGAGAAGAAGCCCTTCACTTCCGGCTTTTCGCGCTTGGAAAACACTTCCTGCGCCGTCCAGGTCAGAAGCCAGGCATTTTCCGGCTTCTTGACGCGCGACAGGATGCCGTTGATCACGGCATTGTTCTCGGTGATCCCGGCTGAATAGAACGGGCCGACGACGATGCGGCGGAGTTGTTTTGGGTGCAGCGTTGGAAAATCCTTGTCCAGATTGGTGGCAATGGTCACCGGCGACAGCGAATAGGCATTGTTGCGGATGACGAAATCGTCGAAGCGGGCGGCCAGTTCCGGATTGAGCAGGCCGCCGACGGGCAGGGGGATATCGACCTCGGGATTCAAATGACCGTCGCGAGTCACCAGCATGCGCATCATGTTCTCGGACGAATCCTCGATGCGGGCGATATAGATCATCGGCAGCGTCTGCGAGCCGTCGAAGGAGGCCCAGTTGACCACGCAGGCCGGCCGCATCGTCTCGCGGTTGACGGCGACGGACGACGTTTCCGGCAGCACGACCGGCGAGAAGACCTCGCCTTTCAGCACCTCTTCGAGATAGAGGCGCTCGGCCATGCGCGTCTGCAGCACTTCGGGAAAGGCCTTGCTGCGCAGGATGAAGTCGACCATTTCGGCGCGCAGGCGGCCGGCATCGGGGATGGCGGCGAGGCGCTCCGGCGCGGCCTTGCGGTCATTTTCCAGTTCCAGGACATTCTGGTAGACAGGGAAGCCGGATTCGGCGCGCGAGATACGGAAGCGGTCCATGAAACCGATCTTGTTTTCCCAGCAGCGCAGCGAGGCCTTCAGCCGGTCGATATATTTCATGATCACGGTGGCCGTGAGGTCGCGCATCTGCTGGCCGCGCGTCACGTCGTCGAGATAGAGTTCCATGCCGTCGAAGGCCGAGCGGACGGTCTGGAAATACTGGCCGACGGCGGGTTCCAATGCATTCATAGGCTGTTCACACCATTACTTGACGCCGATGAACGGCAGGGCGGAGCCCGGCACCATCGAATTCGGCAATTGGCCATTCCATTTTTCCGATGCCGTGAGGCTGATCAGCAGCGGATTGTCCTTCAGAGCGGCGCCTTTGGCGCGGATCGCGTCCGCCTCGGCATTGCCCGCCAGCCGCACCGCGTCGGCATTGGCCTGCGCCTCGGCGCGGACGGCGTCAGCACGGGCGTTTGCCTGGGTGACGGTGATCTGTGCCTGGACCTTTTCACGCTCGGCGTTCTGGCGGATTTTCTGCACCTCGACCTCGGCCAGCATGCGGTTTTCAATCGACTGCTCGTAGGCGTCGGAGAAATCTATATTCTCGATCTGCACGCTATCGATGATGACAGGACCCTGGACCGATTTGCGGATCGCCGCTTCAGTGTCAGCGTTCAGCCGGGCACGTTCCTGGATGGCGGTGACGGCATTGAACTGGCCGAAGACATTCTTGACTTGCTCGTAGACGCGCCTGTCGATCAGGCGATTGACGATGCCTTCTTCGCCGCCATATTCGGCATAGATTTTTGCGACCTGGTCGGCCGGCAGGTGATAGCTCACCGAAAGCGTGATGTCGGCTGGCTGCTGGTCTCGCGAATAGGTGTTGACCTTGCTGTAGACCTGCGCGCGGTTCTGCACCGAAATCTTCACGACTTTGTCGAAGACGGGCAGCTTGAAACCCAGGCCTGGTTCAGCCGTGCCGACCACGGCACCGTTCCGCAGGATCACGCCGCGTTCGCCCTGATCGACGGTATAGAAGCTGCCGCCGACGAAGATCGGTCCGAAGATGACGATCAGGACGATGACGACGATCGCTTTCAGAATGATGTTTCGTCTGGACGACGACGCTGCGGCATTGTCCGCCATGATTCCCTCCGGCAAAGCGGTTTGCCGCGAACGGATCATCCGCTCGCGGCGTTTGTCGAACCGGCCTTGCGTTTATTCCTTCACGTAGTTCGCTGAATTGTGCTTATCCATCACCGTCTGGAAGCGGCGGGCGAAGGCGTCGTCGGCGAGCTTCTTGCGGCGCTGGATGTCGGCGGACGCCAGCATGTTCTTCTCATGCAGTTCCAGGAGGTCGCCGATATGGCGCTGCGAGGCGGCGCCGATGCCGGCCATGGTTTCTTCCGCGGCGGTATCGACCTGGCTGCCAAGCGTGTTGATCTTGTGGGCGACATCCTGCTGGGCGGCGGTCTTCAAGGAATCTTCCAGCGCCTTGTAGAGAACGATGCGCTGCTCGGTGTCGATGGTCAGCTTGTTGATCAGCGTGTTCTGGGCGGCGATCTGGTTGTTGAGCGAATCGACGAAGGTCTGGAACATCGAGGTATAGCGCTCGAGCGTCTGGCTTTCGGCGAGCAGTTCCTGCTCCTTGGCCTGCATCTGGTTATATTCGGTGGCGAGCTTGGAACGTTCACCCTCCAACTCGGTGCGGCCCATCTGGTCGGTGGCGGCGGCGATCTTGTTTTCGATGTCCAGTAGCATCGGGTTCAATTCTTCGATGCGCTTCTGCACGGCTTCGAGGTTGGTCACCGTGTTCTTGCGGCGCTCGATCACCTGGACGAGGTTGTTTTCCGACTGCTTGTAGCGCGTGTCGAGGATGTTCTTCTGGTCCTTGAGCATGCCGACGATCGTGTCGGACTTGGCGAGCAGTTCCTGCAGGTTGCCTGCCAGCGACATGTTGCGGACACGCTCGGTGCGCATGCGCTGGGCGCTCTGCTTGGAGAACAGGCCGACGAATTTTTCCATGCCGGTCTGGCTCTTCATGCTCTCGAATTCGGAACCGAAGACATTGGTGGCATCTTCAAGGCCGATGATCAGGTCGGCGATATTGCCTTCCATGACCTTCTGCTGGTGGATCACGTCCTGGATGCGCGCATTCTCGATATCGAAATTGACGTCGCCGAGCTTGGTGTCGGCCTTGGCGAATTTGTCGAGCACTCCGGTGGAGGCATCGAGTTTGCCGCGCATGTCGTTGACGACAGTGCGGGTCTTCTCGATTTCGGCATCGAAGGACTGGAGCGTGGCCATTTTGATTCCCCTGGATATCCGCGTGGCGGTGCGGCGTTGAGACAAGTCTGGTCGGCGGGAGAATAGCGTGTTTTCAGCAATATGGAACCCGCGCGACCCGCTGGCGAGGACTAAGATTTGGTGACGGTCGGAGAACGCGCAAGGGGAAGGGATTATTCATTTTGATCTCCTTCCGCGGCTTTGAACGGCTATTGCCGCGCATTGGTGGCGCGCAGAAAGGCGATGATGTCGGCAATATCCTTGTCGTCCGTCAAGCCGGCAAATGTCATGTTGGTGCCGGGAACCAGTCTGCGCGGGCTCCTGACATAGGCCGCGAAGGTCCCGTCGTCCCATTTGACGCCGTTTGCGGCGAATGCGCGCATCGCGTCGGAATAATGTTGGAAACTCAGAAGCGTTGCGGCCGGCTGATCCATCACGCCGTAGAGTGACGGGCCGACACGGTTGAGGTTTTTCTCGATGGAATGACAGGCCGCACAGCGCCTATCGAACATCGCTTCGCCATGATTGGGATCGCCGCCCGCATGTGCCTGTGYGGCAGCCGTGAGCAGGCCGGCCGCGAGAAGAAGTCTCCGTGGCGTCATCATGTCTTGTCCCTCGAACATTCCGGTGCGTCGTGGCCATCGCTCAGACCTGGGACGGACCAACAGGCCAAGTTCTTCGATCGTCCCTGCTTTTTGGATGAAGACTCCTCCAGGCCTCATTACCAGCCAGATTTCACCGCCTTCGGATTCTTCAGATAGGCGATCAGATTGACGATATCCTGCGATTTCCTGAGGCCGGTGAAAGCCATCCTGACGCCCGGAATATAGTCGCGAGGCGCCGTGAGATAGGCGGTCAGCGTTGCTTCGTCCCATTTGTGACCGGCGGCGCCGAAGGCGGTCATCGCGTCGGAATAGGTGTAGTTGGGTGCCGAGGCGGCCGGCCGGCCGACGACGTGGAACAGCGACGGGCCGATCCGGTTTGCGCCTTCGTCGACGGAGTGGCAGGAGCGGCAGTTGTGGAAAACCGCCTCGCCCTTGACGGGATCGCCGTCGGCAAACGCCTGGCTGGCCGTGCCGGTCAGGATCAGAGCAGAGAAAAGACAGAGGGCTTTCACGATATTTCCTTCGTCATTTTTGGTTTTGCACATGTCTCTGTTCCCCGAAACCGATGGCCACGTTCGGGCGACATGCTCGGCGGCCGTTGACGATAATCAATCACATCCGCGTTATCGCCAACAGGGGCATTGCGTCGCAGAGCCACTGCAAAAACACAATCCACAGGCGGTTTTCGGTAAAGATCGTTACAGGAATTTTGTCGCAGGGAGGGATTGCGGCATGGTGGCGTCGCTAATCAACACGTCAACGCCGCCAATTCGCTTGAATTTGTTTCACGTTGGTGGTTGGCTAGGACAACCAAAAGAGGGAGAACCTAAATGACATCTTTCGTCACCAAACTCACAGTCACGCTCGGCATGTCGCTGGCGGCCTTTGTGGGTGTTGCTCAGGCGGCCGAGCCGGAGAGCTGCGGCACCATTCATTTTGCCCAGGTGAGCTGGACCGATATCCAGGCCACGACCGGCACGGCAACGACGATCCTCAAGGCGCTCGGTTATAAGACCGACATCAAGGACCTCGATGTGCCGATCGTCTACCAGGGGCTGGCCAACAAGCAGCTCGACATCTTCCTCGGCAACTGGATGCCGTCGATGGCGCCGATCATCAAGCCGTTTGCCGATGCCAAGACCGTGCTGACCGTGCGCGCCAACCTTGAAGGCGCCAAGTACACGCTTGCGACCAATGAGGCCGGCGCCAAGCTCGGCATCAAGAGCTTTGCCGACATCGCCAAGCACAAGGATGAACTCGAAGGCAAGGTGTACGGCATCGAGCCGGGCAATGACGGCAACAAGCTGATCCTCGACATGATCAACGGCAACAAGTTCGATCTGAAGAGCTTCAAGCTGGTCGAATCGTCCGAACAAGGCATGCTGTCGCAGGTCGCCAAATACGACAATGCCGGCAAGCCGATCATCTTCCTCGGCTGGGCGCCGCATCCGATGAACACCAAGTTCAAGATGACTTATCTGGCGGGTGGCGACGACGTTTTCGGCCCCGACTTCGGTGGTGCGACCGTGTTCACCAACACCCGCGCAGGCTATTCCGAGCAGTGCCCGAATGTCGGCAAGTTCCTGCAGAACCTGTCGTTCACGCTGGACATGGAAAACCAGATCATGGGCAAGATCATGGATGACGGCATGCAGGGCGACAAGGCTGCCAAGTCCTGGCTGAAGAAGAACCCCGATGTCATCAAGCCCTGGCTCGCCGGCGTGACGACCAAGGATGGCGGCGACGCCGAAGGTGCCGTGAAGTCGGCTCTCGGCCTGTGATCATCCGGCCTTCAGGGGCGGCTTTGCCGCCCCTGTCCGTCACACATTTTTGAGGGGTAAGGGATGGAATGGCTGCACTCGTGGCTGCTTGACGATGATGGAAAGATCCAGGTCGGCAAAGGCGCCAAAGTTGTCGTTGATTGGATCACCCATAATCTGGCTGGGCTGTTCAATCTCATATCGGTCGTTTTCACAGACGTTTACAATTGGTTGGTTTTGGCTCTGTTCGGGCCGTTCGATGGTGAATCGCGCTGGGCCATGTTCTATGCGGCATTCATCATTGTCGTATTTTGCGGCTTAGCCTGGTTGTTGCGCCGACAAATCGGCGTTGTCATCTTCACGGCATTGGGGCTCCTGCTGATTTACAATCTCGGCTACTGGCTCGAAGCGATGCAGACTTTGTCCCTGGTGCTTGTCGCCACCTTCATTTCGATGCTTGTGGGCGTGCCGGTCGGCATCCTGTCAGCGCGTCGCCCATGGTTCTATGCTGCAATTCGGCCAATCCTCGACTTGATGCAGACGGTGCCGACCTTCGTTTACCTCATCCCTGCACTCATCCTTTTCGGCGTCGGTCCGGTGTCCGGCATGGTGGCGACGATCATCTTCGCCATGCCTGCGCCGATCCGGCTGACGCGGCTGGGCATCATCTCCACGCCGCCGTCCCTGATCGAGGCGGCGCAGGCGTTTGGCGCGGCGCCGATGCAGGTGCTGACCAAGGTGGAACTGCCCTATGCACTGCCACAGATCATGGCGGGCTTCACCCAGACGATCATGCTGTCGCTCTCCATGGTGGTCATCGCCTCGATGGTCGGCGCCGACGGGCTTGGCACGCTTGTGCAGCGCGCGCTCGGTCAGATGAATGTGCCGATGGGATTTGAATCCGGCCTCTGTATCGTCATTCTGGCCATCATCCTCGATCGTATCTTCCGCTTTTTTGACGAAGGAGAGACGACATGAGCGCGATCCAGTTCGACAATGTCTCGATCATCTTCGGCAACAATGCCAACCGGGCGCTGGCCATGGCCGACCAGGGCAAGACGCGCGACGAGATCAGCGCCGCGACCGGCCTGGTGCTCGGCGTGGCCAATGCCTCGCTCAACATCGAAGAGGGCGAAATCCTGGTGCTGATGGGGCTTTCCGGCTCCGGCAAGTCGACACTGCTCCGGGCCGTCAATGCGCTGGCGCCGGTGGTGCGCGGCGAAGTGAAGGTCAATGCCTCGGGCCGCTCGACCAATCCCTACAAGTGTAATGCGCCGCAATTGCGCGATCTGCGTATGCATCTCGTATCGATGGTGTTCCAGCAGTTTGGGCTTTTGCCGTGGCGAACCGTGGCCGAGAATGTCGGCTTCGGGCTTGAGCTGGCCGGCGTGCCGGATGGCGAGCGCAAGAAGCGGGTCGGCGAGCAGCTTGAACTCGTCAATCTGTCCAAGTGGGCTGACCGCAAGGTGCAGGAACTGTCGGGCGGCATGCAGCAGCGTGTCGGCCTGGCACGCGCCTTTGCCACCGGCGCGCCGATCCTCTTGATGGACGAGCCGTTCTCGGCGCTCGACCCGCTGATCCGCACCCGTCTGCAGGACGAATTGCTGGAATTCCAGCGGAAGCTCAAGAAGACCATCCTGTTCGTCAGTCACGACCTCGACGAGGCGTTCCGGATCGGCAATCGTATCGCCATCATGGAGGGCGGGCGCATCGTCCAGTGCGGCACGCCGCAGGACATCGTGCGCAATCCGATCGACAAATATGTCGCCGATTTCGTCCAGCACATGAATCCGATCAACATGCTGACGGCGGCTGACGTCATGCGCCGGGACTTTGACCCGTCCGCCAAGGTCGCCGGCACTGCGATGCCACATGCCCGCCTCCAGGATGTGCTCGACGCCATGTCGCGCACGCCCGGCGTCATCGGCGTGGTCGACAACGGTACGCTGATCGGCGCGATTTCGGCTCAGGACGTCGTCAACGGCCTGACGCAGCACCGCACCAAAGATTAAGCCGGAAGGCCGGGAGGGTCGTCATGAAACCCGACAAACCGGCCTCCGTCATCCGCCCGACCGACGATGATGCACGGCGGCTGGCGCGCACACTTCTGCGTGGAGCGCGGTTTGCCGCGTTCGCGGTGCTCGAACCGGAGACCGGTCATCCGTTTTCCAGCCGCGTTCTCATCGGCACCGATGTCGATGGAACCCCCGTCATGCTTGCCTCGACGCTCGCTGTCCATACCCGGGCAGTGCTCGCTGATCCACGCTGCTCGCTCCTGGTCGGCGAACCCGGCAAAGGCGACCCGCTTGCCTGGCCGCGGCTGACGGTGCTGACGGATGCCCAACGCGTGGAATCTGACACCGAATCACATTCGCGAATTCGTACCCGGTTTCTCCGGCGCCACCCTAAATCAGGTCTTTATGCCGATTTTCAGGACTTTTCCTTCTTCAGGCTTGTGCCAAAATCGGCCAGCTTGAACGGCGGGTTTGGAAAAGCATACAGAATTTTAGCATCCGATTTAATAATTGATTCACGTGCCATTTATGACATAGCTGATCAAGAGTTGCAATTATTAGCGGAGATGAATTCCCCTGATGCGGGTATTGCGGCTTCACTGATAAAATATTTTTTCAAAGAAAAAACAGGGGATTGGCGAGCTGTTGGTGTGGATGCCGAAGGAGTCGACCTCGCGCGTGGAGAGCATCTGAGACGTTTTGAGCTCGGACAAACTCTGGCTGATGTAAGCGGTGTGATTGCTGCATATTCGAATATTCTAATGAATATACATTAAATTTAGCAGTGTACATGGCTGTCTTCTCCTTGTTAGTGTTTATCGTTCAATTTCAAGAACGTGGGGTGATTGATTGAACGATCATTCAATAGGGGTGGATGAAAGTATTTGCCATGAAAATGAGGAAACTATCGGAGCATTCCGGCGCTGCGGCGGCACTATTGTCCGCCATGGCCAATCCTAAGCGACTGATGATTCTCTGCAATCTGGTGAATGGAGAGGTTCCCGTGGGGATTCTCGCCAATCAGGTGGGGCTCAGCCAGTCCGCCTTGTCGCAGCATCTGTCCAAATTGCGGGCGCAGAAGCTGGTCAAGACGCGGCGGGACGCGCAGACGATCTATTATTCCAGCAACTCGGCGCAGGTTATAACCCTGCTCTCGGCGCTGGAGTCGATCTACGGCGAGGTGGAAATTGCCAAGACGGCCGCTTGAGGTTGTGTAATTAGAAACAGCCGATGGTGGCGAGGCTCGATGTCTGAGGGGTTGGACAGCAGAGCCTCGTACCGGCTCCCACGGTTCGGAGTGCATCAAAGCAAGAAATTTCCCGGGCCCGCCGCAAAGCGGGCCCGGGCATTGTTGTTATTCATATCTGACCTGGACAGCAGCGATCGATTTTCACCGATGGCGACCGAACTGTTGTTATTGCCGCCGCCGTGCTCACCCAAAACACCCCGTTGAATTGCAAAGCGCTCAGACAGTTCAAGCCGACGGCTGCGAGTGGCTTTCTGCCGTTGACTTGAACGGACGCGGCCGGAATGGCGCAAAGACCAACTGTGATGCTTGATCAGAATCGCCGCGTATGGAAAGTAGGTTCAGATTGCGTGCTGGATAGCAACGGCGGATATGACTACATTGGCGATGACATATCGGCGGTCGTGTCAGGAGCCAAACGTGGTCTATTGTCTTGCTTCTGCGCCATTGCGCCTCAGCCGCGGCGGAGATGTGATAGATGGTGTCGCGTTATCGATGTCATCCAGGGCGTATTGAGTTATGGGAACGAAACGTCCTTTGGGCTCCGAGCTACACTCGTCGTCTCTGCAGCAGATGCTGATGCCGGCAGGGTCTTGATTTTCATTTCTTGAATTTGGCAGCGAGCATAGGACGGGCGATCATCGGACAGCGGGACACACTTTATACAGCACTTGCCAATGGCGTGCCGGAGGGGGCGGTTTCCGACCTGCTGTTTGAGGTAGGCACGGCCTTCGACATGAAGAATGCCAGCTTCCTGCTGATGCCGTCGAAGACCGACGATTCCTTGTCGAAGCTGATCTTGCTGAGCTCGATGCCGCGAGAATTTTGGGAGCGTGTCGATCAGCTTTACCCGCTGCCCACCTCTCAGCTGTTCAACACGGCACGCAGTTCGCTGGTGCCGGTGACGTGGTCGCTCGATGAAATACGACGGCAAAACCTGTTGATTCACGGCGTCGAGCCGGCCATCGTGCCGTTCCTCCGGCAATTCGGTATCAGCCACGGCGTTGTCTTTCCGGTGTTTTCCATCGACGGGATGCGCCATGCGCTCAGGTTCGACGGCGACCGCGCGCCGCTGACGCAGGCGGAGATCAACGAGCTCGCCATGCTTTCGGCGCATTTCGTCCAGGCCTATGACCGGTCCCGCTATCCCCTGAGCGACCCCATGGGATTGACGGAACGGGAGCTGGAAGTCGTACAATGGAGCGCCACCGGCAAGACCTCGCTGGAGATCGCGGCGGTCATGTCGCTCTCAGACCACACGATCAATGCCTATATGAACAACGCGTTGAGAAAGCTCGACTGCACGAGCCGGACCCAGCTGGTCGCCAAAGCGCTCAGGATGCGTCTCATCAGCTGATCTGGCCATGGTTGACCAGCGAGGCCGGTCACGCCGAAAGTCCTTCGTCCGGCTTCTCTACCTTGGCATCGGCGCTCTTGGGCTTCATGTAGTACATGATGCGTTCGAGCATGCCGAGCATCACAGCCGAGATCACGAAGGCGATGTGCATACCCGTGAGCAGCATCAGCTTGGTGTTGTCGTACTGGTTGGCATTGAGGAAGATCTGCAGCAGATGGATCGAGGAGATGGCCACGATCGAAGAAGCGACCTTGATCTTCAGGCTGCCGGAATCGAGCTTGCCGAGGAAGGAGACGTCGGACTCGCCTTCTTCGTCGAAGCGGCTGACGAAATTCTCATAGCCCGAGATCATTACCATGACGATTAGGCTGGCCACCAGCGCCGCATCGATCAGTGTAAGCATGGCGAGAATCATGTCCGCCTCGTCATAGACGAAAACGTTCTGCGCTATTTTCCAGAACTTATAGCCAAAGGACACGGCGTAGACCGCCAGCGCTGCGACCAGTCCCAGATAGAACACGACCAGGATCCAGCGACTGGAGAGGATGATGCGTTCCACGAGCAGTTCGAGCGATTTCATCGGCAGTCCTTCGAATGTTTGCACTGCGGCATAATTAGCGAGGGTAGGGGGCTTGTTCAATGGCAGGCTGTTGCAAAGCGGAGTCACTCGCCCACACTCTTGCGCTCACGATTCGTCAACTGCAAATGCAGGTCTTGAATGTGACGCCCGATCGCCGCATTTTAGGCACGCGCGACGATGATTTGCTTTTGAAGCGGTATAACCTCTCTTGATGCCGAGACTGACGAAACAGATTTCCGGCTGCCTGACGGCCCTGGTTCTGGCACTGACACTTGTGGCCAGTCCCGCCGTGTCGGCTGGGCAGCCCAATGAAGGCCAACCTGCGGACAACAAGCAGGCCAACCCATTCGACTTGCCGATGTATTTTGCCATCGTCCGCAGCAATGCCGGCTATTGCGAGCCGAATTGCCCGGAATGGATCTATGGCGAAGGCCAGATCGACGCCAACACGCCGTCGGCCTTCCGCAAGGTTCTTGAGCAGATGGGAGACCGACATCTGCCGTTGATCCTGATCTCGCCTGGCGGCAATGTCGAGTCGGCTGTCGAGATGGGTCGTCTGATCCGCAAGAACAATATCCCGGTGCAGATCGGCTATACGCGTTTCTTCAATTGCTCGCCGCGCGATGCAGACTGCATCGGCGACAGCCCGCAAAAGGGTGAGTTCCGTGGCATGGCCATGGTCACCGGCGCCTTCTGCTGGTCGGCCTGTCCGCTGGTGCTGGCGGGCGGCGCGCGCCGGCTTTCCAGCGAGTGGTCCTATACGGGCGTGCACCAAGTGACCACCGTCTATCAGCGCGAACAGGTGTTCTATCGCGAGCGTTACCGGCTGATCGACGGCAAGAAGAAGATCATCAGCCGCAAGATCCTGAGCCGCAAGAATGCAGGCACGCAGTCGACCACGCGGCTGCCCAAGGCGACGCGCACGCTGCTGACCGGCTATTTCCATGAAATGGGCGTGGAAAAGACGCTGCTGAAGGCGATGCTGTCGACTACGCCCGACAAGATCCGCAGGCTGGCGCCCGACGAAATGCTCGCCATGCATCTGATCACCGAGCTCAGCAATAGCGATCTGCTCACCGACCCGACGCTTTGCCGCGGTGATGCGCCGGCGGCCAATTGCATCATGCGCAATCCGCAGCCGCAAACGATCGTGACGCCGCAAAGTCCGCCTACAAGAACGTAAATTCGCAGAATTGAATGCTCGAAATCTGCGAATGAGTGGAATGGCTTATTCGATTTCGTCGGTTCGACCTCTTTAAACCTATAGGGGCGGTTCCTACGTCATTCTCGCTATGTCTATCAAGGCAACTCCGATGTGAGACAATAAGCGCGCAATTCCGCCAGGGGACGGCGGCGCGCGCAACATCTTCCCAAACCTCCGCAGTCTGATCATTGCGCGACCTTTGACCGCGCCATGCGCATAATTGCGCGTCCTTCCCCGTTTTATCTTCAACAACAACAACCGGGTAGCTGTCGGGTGGATGGACCCGCGTGCCCATAGGAGAAATTCATGGAAGTCCTGCAATCTATCGGCCCTACCGAGTGGCGGCTCATCGAGGTGGTCGTGCTGATCGTTGTTCTGGCGGTCCTGTTCCGCTGGAGCGGTATCGTCCGCTACATCCCGAACGACAGGCTCGGCATTCTGGAAAAGCTCTGGAGCGCGCGTGGCTCGGTCGAGAGCGGCTTTATTGCGTTGCGCGGCGAGGCCGGCTTCCAGCCGGAAGTCCTGCGCGGCGGCCTGCACTTCTTCATGCCGTTCCAGTATTCGATTCATCGCGCCAACCTGGTGACCATTCCGCAAGGCCAGATCGGCTATATCTTTGCCCGTGACGGCAAGGCCCTGCCGCCGACGCAGACGCTGGCGTCCAATATCGTCGCCGATGATTTTCAGGATACGCGCGGCTTTTTGGAAAAGGGCGGCCAGAAGGGTCCGCAGCGCAAGATCCTGCGAGAAGGCACTTATGCCATCAATCTTGCCCAGTTCATCGTCCTGACGGCGCAATCGACCTATGCGGTGAATCTTAGCTCCACGGAGCAGAAATTGTTCAGCGACATGTCGTTGATGATCTCTGAACGAAGAGGCTTCCAGCCGGTGGTGATCCATGACGCAGAAGACATGATCGGTGTCGTCACGGTGCATGACGGTCCGGCGCTGCCCGACGGCGAGATCATCGCGCCGACAGTCGCCAACGACCCGAAGGACCCGAACTTCCATAACAATTTCCAGGATCCGGAAAAATTCCTCGAAGCCGGTGGTTATCGCGGACGCCAGCTGCAGGTGCTCGCCGACGGCTCGTATTTCCTCAACCGCATCTTCGTCACTGTCGAGCTGGTCGAAAAAACCATCATCGACGTCGGCACGGTAGGCGTGGTCGTCTCCTATACCGGCCGTCGCGGTCCGGATATTTCCGGCCAGTCCTATCGCCATGGCGAACTGGTGGAGATGGGCGATCGTGGTGTCTGGTCGCAGCCGCTGCTGCCGGGCAAATATGCCTTCAACACCTATGCCGGCAATATCGTCGTCGTGCCGACCACCAACTTCGTGCTGAAATGGAGGCGGGAACAGTTCGGCGAACATCGCCTCGACGAAAACCTGTCGGAAGTATCGCTGATCACCAGGGATGCGTTCGAGCCGATGCTGCCGCTCTCCGTCGTCGTTCATATCGACTATATGAAGGCGCCGCTGGTGGTGCAGCGCTTCGGCGATATCAAGCGGCTGGTCGAGCAGACGCTCGATCCGATGGTCTCTGCCTATTTCAAGAACATCGCCCAGACGAAGACTCTGATCGAGCTGTTGCAGGAGCGCAGCGAGATCCAGAGCACGTCGGGCGAGGAAATGCGCGAGAAATTCGCCACCTATAGCCTCGAACTGCAGGAAGTGCTGATTGGCACGCCGCGCGCCGACAACGGCCAGAATGGCATAGAGCAGATCCTGATCCAGTTGCGCGAGCGCCAGATCGCCGTGGAAAAAGTCGAGACCTATAAGCTGCAGGAAGCCGCTGCGATCCAGGAGCGTACTTTGCGCGAAAAGCAGGCGCTGGCTGAGCAGCAGACCAAGATCACGGCTTCGTCGCTGGCCATCGAGATCAGCGAGAACGAGGGCAAGGCCCAGCTCGCCCGTACCCGCCAGCAGGCCGAGACGATCCAGGTGACCGCCAAGGCCGAGGCCGAAAAGGTGCGGCTGAGCGGCCAGGGCGAGGCCGACCGCATCAAGGCGATCGCGTTTGCCGACGCCGAGCGCATCAAGGCCGTGGGCTTTGCCGATGCCGAGAAGGTGCGCGCCGTGGGTCTCGCAGAAGCCGAGGCGACCGAGAAGAAGGTCGAGGCCTTCGGCGGCCCGGACTATCAGCTCAACGCCCAGGTGCTGATGCGCTTCGCCGAAGCGATCGAAAACGGCCGCCTGCCGCTCGTGCCGCAGATCCAGATCGGTGGCGCTGGCGGCGAGAAGGGTGGGGCGAACGGCCTCGTCGAGATGATGCTGTCAATGCTGGTGTCCGACAAACTCAACCGGCAGCAACCGGTGCAGGTGACGCCGAGTGCGCCGGCGCTGGAGCAGCAGTGATCGATCGGAAGGCCGGCGAGAGCCGGCCTTCCTTTCTGAGGCACGCCGGCGAAGCGCGGCTGGTTAACCCTAATCCTTAACCGCATTTTAACGATATGCTTGGCGAAGGGCGGTGGCGTGATAAAGATTTCCTCACGTCCCTTGTAGCTCAATGCAAGAGCAGCTGCTCAGTTCGCAGCCGATCCGGGTTCAATTCCCAGGCGGGGACACCAATTTTCTGTTTGATGGCGGCTCGCGCAACAACGATGGTGCACGGGCCGCCTTTCCTCAGCGGAAAAGGTCCGCGAGTTCCCTGGAGCGTTCTCTCGAGTTTGTCTCTATGGCGTGCACAAATCCTGCTCTATGACGGGGATGTGCAACACAGAAGGCCGCTCCATGATCGTCCGCCCCCGTCCGAATGCCCTGGAACTCTTCTTCATCCTGCGTGGCTCGATCGTCCCCGACATTATCGGCCAGATCGCAGTCGCGGCGATGTTTGCGGCTTTCGTCATCTTCGTGCACCGGCAATGGCCGCATGCGCTGCCGGTGTTCGAAGGAGCGCCGTTTGCAGTGGTCGGCATTGCATTGTCGATCTTTCTCGGCTTCCGCAACAACGCCTGTTACGACCGATGGTGGGAGGCGCGCAAGCAATGGGGCGAGCATATTTTCCTTGCCCGCAATTTCGCCCGCCAGACTCTGGTGTTGCAAGAGGTTGACGGCGGCGTAGCGCGCGAGCGGCTCAACCGGCTGGTCATCGCCTTTACCTGGGCGCTTGCCAAACATCTGCGTCCGGCTGCCGAGAGCCGGTCCGGCCCGAAGGATTGGCTGGAGGGTGAGGATGCCACGTTCGTCGCCGAGGCACGCAATCGGCCCGATGCCATTCTCAGGCTGATCGGCATGGAACTCGCCCGGCTGAGGGCTGCCGGCGTGCTCAGCGACATGCTGTTCCAGACGCTCGACGCAACGGTCGGGCGGATGGGCCTGGTGCAGGCGGCTTGCGAGCGCATTGCCAATACGCCGGTGCCGTTCGCCTATACGCTGCTCCTGCATCGGACGGCCTATGTGTTCTGCATTCTCCTGCCATTCGGGCTTGCCGATTCGCTTGGCTGGGCGACGCCGCTCGCTGTCGTCCTGGTCGCCTATACCTTTTTCGGGCTCGATGCGTTGAGCGTTCATCTGGAAGAGCCGTTTGCCGATATCCCGAACGGGCTTGCCCTTTCGGCGATGGCGGAAACCATCGAGATCAATGTTCGCGAAGCGCTCGGCGAAACGAACCTGCCACCGCTTCCGAAGGCACGGGACTTCATCCTGATGTAGTGCAATTCCGTGCCGGCTTGCACGATTTGATTTTACAATCGAGCGATTGATGTCGCAAATGACCCATCGGGCGGCGAACCGGGCAGCGCATTTTCAAAACGGCTCAGGTTCTATTCCGATACGCTCGGCGCGAGGAGGCTCCGTGCGATCAATGCAAGTTCGTTGGGAGGCGACGAGGCATGGCTGAGGTGAAATCCGATATCGAGATCGCGCGTGCGGCAGACAAGAAGAACATCATGGAGATCGGGGCGAAGCTGGGAATACCGGCGGAACATCTCCTCCCTTACGGACATGACAAGGCGAAGATTTCCGCGGAATTCATCGCCGCCCAGCAGGGCAAGAAGAACGGCAAGCTGATCCTCGTCACCGCCATCAACCCGACGCCGGCCGGCGAAGGCAAGACGACGACGACCGTCGGCCTCGGTGACGGCCTCAACCGCATTGGCAGGAAGGCCATCACCTGCATTCGCGAAGCCTCGCTCGGCCCGTGCTTCGGCGTCAAGGGCGGCGCAGCCGGCGGCGGTTATGCGCAGGTCGTGCCGATGGAAGACATCAACCTGCACTTCACCGGCGATTTCCATGCGATCACCGCCGCGCATAACCTGCTTTCGGCCCTGCTCGACAATCACATCTATTGGGGCAACGAGCAGAATATCGACATCCGCCGCATTGCCTGGCGCCGGGTGATGGACATGAATGACCGGGCGCTCCGGCACATCGTCTGTTCGCTCGGCGGCATCGCCAACGGCTATCCGCGCGAAACGGGTTTCGACATTACCGTTGCGTCCGAGGTGATGGCGATCCTTTGCCTGTCGATGGACCTCAAGGACCTGGAAAAGCGGCTCGGCAACATCATCGTTGGTTATCGCCGCGACAAGACCCCCGTCTTTGCCCGTGACATCAAGGCAGATGGGGCGATGACCGTGCTGCTCAAGGATGCGATGCAGCCGAACCTGGTGCAGACGCTCGAAAACAATCCGGCCTTCGTGCATGGCGGCCCGTTCRCCAACATTGCCCATGGCTGCAATTCGGTGGTTGCCACGACGACGGCGCTGAAACTCGCCGACTATGTCGTCACCGAAGCCGGCTTCGGCGCCGATCTGGGGGCGGAGAAATTCTTCGATATCAAGTGCCGCAAGGCCGGCCTCAAGCCGGATGCGGCGGTCATCGTCGCAACGGCCCGCGCGATGAAAATGAACGGCGGCGTCAAGAAGGACGATCTTGGCCAGGAGAATATCGAGGCGGTGAAACGCGGCTGCGCCAATCTCGGCCGGCATATTCAGAACGTCAAGAAATTCGGCGTGCCGGTGGTGGTCGGCATCAACCATTTCATCTCCGACACCGAGGGCGAAATCCAGGCGATCAAGGATTATGTCGCCACGCTTGGCGCCGAGGCCATCCTTTGCCGACACTGGGCAAGAGGCTCCGCCGGCATCGAGGACCTGGCAAACAAGGTGGTGCAGCTCGCCGAATCCGGTGCTTCGCAATTCTCGCCGCTCTATCCCGACAACATGCCGCTGTTCCGCAAGATAGAGACCATTGCCAAGGACATCTACCATGCCGGCGAAGTGATTGCCGACAAGTCGATCCGCGACCAGTTGCGCGCCTGGGAAGACCAGGGCTACGGTAACCTGCCCATCTGCATGGCCAAGACGCAATACTCCTTCTCGACCGACCCCAATCTGCGCGGTGCGCCGGAGGGGCATACGGTGCCGGTGCGCGAGGTGCGCCTGTCGGCCGGCGCCGGCTTCATCGTCGTCATCACCGGCGAGATCATGACCATGCCGGGCCTGCCGAAGTCGCCGTCATCGGAGCGGATTTTCCTCAATGAGCTGGGCCAGATCGAAGGGCTGTTCTGAGAGCTTGAACCGATCTCGACGGCGTGGTACTTCCACGCCGTCGGAAAAGGCAGGACCGGATATGGTAAGCCCGGTTCCTTCCGATGAGGAAGCTCTGCTCCACAGTCCTTGTGAGAACCCGCGACGAGCAACGGCACATTTCGTGCCGGCTCGGCGGATTCTTTGGAGCGACAGCTCACATGTTCCGCCGACCGATCAAAGGAACATGACATGCGACTGAACCATCTGGATATCCACGTAGAAGACATAGCGGCGACGACCGAATTTTTAACGCGACATTTCGGGCTCAAACTGCGCGAGATGCGCGGCAAGGCAGGTCTTGCCATCCTCGACGACGATGCCGGCACCGAGATCGTCGTCAGCCGACCGATCGCGGCATTCGGCGGCGTCGACCAGGCCTCTCTCGGCCGCGTTACTTATCACCTTGGCTTCATCCAGCCTGAGCGCACAGACGTCGATCGGCTGCATAGGGCAATCGGCGAAGATGGCGTCGCCGATGCGCTCACCGAGCCGAAGGAGATGCGGGGTGGCTACCTGTTCTATTGCCTTGCACCGGGCCGAGTATTGATTGAGGTCGGCTGGCGGCCGCCTCACCAGATTGAGAGAGTGCTCTGAGCGAACAGCTGGCAGGCCTCAGCCAAGGAGCGCAGTTTCCAGCCTGTTGAGGTCGAGAGCCAATGTCGACGCTTCAACTGGTAGGCGGACAAAACCATGGCGGAGATAGAAGGTTTCGGCTGCGGCTGACATGGCGTGGACGATTACCAGCCGCCCAGCAACATGCTTTGCGGCTTGACGGGCGCGGATCGCCGCGTCTTTCAGCAAGGCACGCCCGAGTCCTGAGCCCTGGCAATTCACCGATACTGCAAGGCGTCCTATGACCGCGGCCGGAATAAGATTCGGCATGTTTCGGCGCATGCTGCCTGTAGCCTCTCGATTGGAAAGACTGCCCATGGCGAGCGAGTAGTAGCCAACGACTTCCAAGCTCTCGTGGTGGCAGACGACATAGGTGCGACTTGCGCCAAGGTGCAGATTGGCAAGCGCGCGCTTGCGAAGCCATTCGTCGAGGATGGCTTCCCCACAGTTGAATGTCGAGAGATTATGGTCTTTGCGGATGACTGTCGGTTTATCGAAGCGCTGCGTCGCCTCAATCATCGGTCCAGACCGGTTTGCTTGACAGTAGGCGCTTGATCCCCTCGGTCTCTGCCGCGGACGGTTCGCCGTCAAGCCATGCGAGCACTTTTTGGAAATTGACTGCGTTCAGTGCGATATCGGTCTGATCGAGCAATATGTTCCTCGCTTCCTTCAGGGCCGAGGCCAGCATGAACTGCGAGCGATTGGCGCCCACCAGCGTTGCAGCTTGGTCAATCAGGTCCCGGTCATCCATCCTGGCTCGCAGGTGGATGTTGACCTCAGATAAAGCTGGTGCGTCGCTCATGGCCTAAAAAAATAGAGAGATGTGTTTACATTGTCAACACCGCTCTCACCAGCAATACCGGAAGCCCGCCTTCCGAGCGATCACGTCGAGATGCAGATGCGTCTCATGCGCCTTGTCGCTTGATGGATCCAGCACGGTGGTGAAATAGAGGCAGGCGGCGGCGGTGATGGCGCGCTGGAAGGCGCCATCCAGGGTCGAATCCTGCATGCGCGGCTGGATCGAGAAGCTGTGGCCGCTTTTGAAGCTGAGGCCGGCTATGTCGATGGCGTTGCCATGGGCGTGTTCGGAAATTTTTCCGGTCGCAGCGCTGTCGCGGTTGCGGCAGACATAGGCGGATGCCTGGTTCAGCCCGATAAGCGTTTCCTCAGGCTTTGCGGTCTTCAGCATCGGGATGATGATCTCCGACGTCCATTTCGACAGCGCCAGCGCCTCCTCGCAACGTATTGTGCCTTCCGGTTTCAGCGTGATGCCGTTTGCCACCGAGGAGATGACGATCGGCCGGTCGATGCCGCAGCCATTTCCATCGTCGACGCGGGGCGTTTCGCGATAGATGACGCCAGCCTGTTTCAGTGCAGTGAGGCAGGCCTGGAATTTGGCGGGGTCCTCTGCCTCGATCGGCGGCGGGACATAGGTGTCGACTTTCTCCTCCGGCTTGGCCAGTTTGTCTTCAGGTTTGGCTTGGCCCTCTTCCGCTTTGCCCTGATTGTCGTCGGGCTTGGTCTCACTGTCTTTCGGCGCGACCTTTTCCGGTTTTTTCACCGGCTCCTGCTTCTGGTCAGCCGGAGCCGTCGTGTCCGGACGCGGCTCGGGGATCGGCACGACATCGGGCAGGTCGGCGCCGAGCAGGAAGAAGAGCGCCGAGAAAAGAATGGCGAAACGGTATGAGATGGCATCGCTCCTTCGAAGTCACAATCGGGGAGCAACGCGGGCAGGTGGCGTCTGGTTCGATAAAGTTCCGCGGAAGCCTGACGCGATAAGTGATCGCCCGCGGATGGTTTGCCATTCGTTCAAAATGTGGATTTCGTATTCTGCTGTTGTAAACGCAGCTTCAGCGATATTCCGAGAGGCAGCGAATAGAGCGGCGGGCGCTCGCGTCCACAGCATAGAGATCGCTGAAATAGGGGTGGCCCATGGGCTTGGTGACAAAGAAACCGGATTTTTCGCAGACCATGCCCGACGTTTCGGCCAGTGGTATCAAGCTCTTGGAAGCGATCACCGCAAACAAAATCTGGAATGAGTCGAGCCTGCAATATTATCTGGGCGGCAGCAACGCGCTGGCTCTCGATTCCGACTTCAAATCGGATCTCCATTCCATGTTCGGTAACGTCACGCCGGACTCGGTTTTCCAATTCACGTCGGTGACCCAGAACGCCTTCAAGGCGATCGACAATATTGTGCCGATGAGCATTTCTCAGACCAATAATCCCGATGATGCCGAGCAAGTCATCATCAGCGTCGATAAGCCGAGCAGCGATACGGAAGGTTTTTTCGACTTCCCGGGCACCTACTTTCACGATGGCGGGCAGGAGAGCTGGTCGCTCGGTGCGTTCAACAGCGGCCTCGGCTATATGCTGAAAGCCGGCGAGGAGGGTGGCGGCCAATATGCCAACTGGACGATCATCCATGAGATCGGCCATAGCCTGGGCCTCAAGCATACCCATCAGGAGACCAGCGGCCTGCCGCCGCTGCCCGAGGTCGGCAAATTCATGGACAATGAGATGTATTCCGTCATGTCCTATAATCCGGCGTCGAGCGGAACGACCTATGGCCATGCGGTGACGATGATGGGATTGGACGTGGCGGCGCTGCAGGCGCTCTATGGCAAGTCCGTCTATGCCGACGGGGATTCGACCTATACCTTGAACGACCCCAAGAATGGCGCGCTGGACCTCACCGAAGGCGATGTCTCGATCGGCCGCGCTTATTACTGCATCTGGGATTCGGGCGGCGATGACACGATCCGCTATGGCGGGTCGAAATATTCGGCGCTCATCAACCTCAACGACGCGACGCTGGATACGAAATCCAACAGCAGCGATCTGACCGCGTTGTTCGGCGAGCTGAAGGTGACGTCCTTCTACAAGGATCTCTCCCACAAGCTGCAGCAGGAAATCGTCGACACTTGGCACCACGCTGGCGGCTTCTTCTCGCATGTACTGACCAAGAGCGGCGGCACCTACCAGGCTTTTGATGGCGGCTATTCGATCGCCCATGATGCGGGAATCGAAAATGCCAGCGGCGGCGGTTCGGGCGATTTACTCATCGGCAATACGCTCGGCAACTTTCTTGCCGGTCTCGCCGGCGGCGACACGATGCTGGGCGGTGACGGCGCCGACACGCTGCAGGGCGGTGCCGGCAATGACGTGATCGATGGCGGGCGCGGCGACGACATGCTGTTCGGCGGTGCCGGCAGGGATCGCTTCGTGTTCTCCGACGGTTATGGCACCGACACGATCGGTGATTTCAGCCATGGTGACACGATCGATCTCAAAAAGTTCGGACTGAATGACTTTTCCGACTTCAACCAGCTTTACAAAAACTACATGACTGATGTCGGCGGCAGCACGCACATTACCATTGGCGGCGACACATTGATCGTCGAAGGTGTTGCGAAGGCCGACTTGACGTCCAGTGATTTCGTGATCTGACCTGTTTCGCAGGTGACAGCGGGCGCGGCGGCTGGCCGTACCCCTCTTGACCGATCCGGAAAACTGCATGTATGTATTTTCCATGAACAGATCTTTGAACATTGCTAGCTGGTGGTGGGTTCGCTGAAAACGCGGCCTCGAACAGTCATGTGAAAAGACAGACGACGAAGCCGCCCAGATCTGAGGCGGCTTTTTTCATATCCAGGCCGCGCGAGCTGGGCCAAAACGGAGAACGAGAATGGGAACGCGCGTATTGGATAACGGGTCTGAACAATACCAGACGAAGGGTGGCATCACCGTCACCCGCTCGCGTCGCGAGACGAGCTATAGCGACGCCATCGACAGCTATATCGAAAAGCTCGATGAACGTCGTGGCGCCGTCTTTTCCTCCAATTATGAATATCCCGGCCGCTACACCCGCTGGGATGTGGCGATCGCCGATCCGCCGCTCGGCATCACCTCCTTTGGCCGGGCGCTGTGGCTGGAAGCCTATAATGCCCGCGGTGAAGTGCTGCTCGACATCATTGCCGAGCATCTCGCGACGGTCGACGACATCGTGCTTGGTGAGCGCACCAAGCAGCGGCTCGACCTCAGCGTCAGCACGCCGGATCGGGTATTCACCGAAGAGGAGCGCTCCAAGAAGCCGACCGTGTTCACGGTGCTGCGCGCCATTACGAACCTGTTTCACTCCGCCGAAGACGGGCAGATTGGCCTCTACGGCGCCTTCGGCTACGATCTCGCCTTCCAGTTCGACGCGATCGAACTGAAGCTGAAGCGGCCGGCGGATCAGCGCGACATGGTGCTGTTCCTGCCTGACGAAATCCTCGTGGTCGATAACTATTCCGCCAAGGCCTGGATCGACCGCTATGATTTCGCCAAGGACGGCAGGACGACCGAGGGGAAGGCAGGCGATATCGCCCCCGATTCCTTCCGCCACACGGATACCATTCCGCCACGCGGCGACCATCGCCCCGGTGAATATGCCGAACTGGTCAAGGAAGCCAAGCTCAGCTTCCAGCGGGGCGACCTGTTCGAAGTCGTGCCCGGCCAGAAATTCATGGAGCGCTGCGATTCCAAGCCCTCGGCCATTTCGCGGCGGCTGAAGGCGATCAATCCGTCGCCCTATTCCTTCTTCATCAATCTCGGCAACCAGGAATATCTGGTCGGCGCCTCGCCGGAAATGTTCGTGCGGGTCAATGGCCGCCGCATTGAGACCTGCCCGATCTCCGGCACGATCAAGCGTGGCGAGGATGCCATTGCCGATTCCGAGCAGATCCTGAAGCTGTTGAATTCCAAGAAGGATGAATCCGAGCTCACCATGTGTTCGGATGTCGACCGCAACGACAAGAGCCGCGTCTGCGAGCCGGGCTCGGTGAAAGTTATCGGACGCCGCCAGATCGAAATGTATTCGCGCCTGATTCACACTGTCGATCATATCGAAGGCCGTCTGCGCGAGGACATGGACGCCTTTGACGGCTTCCTCAGCCATGCCTGGGCGGTGACTGTCACCGGTGCGCCGAAACTCTGGGCGATGCGTTTCATCGAGGGTCATGAGAAGAGCCCGCGCGTCTGGTATGGCGGTGCGATCGGCTGGGTCGGGTTCAATGGCGACATGAATACGGGGCTGACGCTCCGTACCATCCGCATCAAGGATGGTATAGCCGAGGTCCGCGCCGGCGCGACGCTGCTCTACGATTCCATTCCGGAAGAGGAAGAGGCGGAGACGGAACTCAAGGCTTCGGCGATGATCGCGGCCATTCGCGATGCAAGATCGGGGAATTCTGCCATGACCAAGCGCGACGTCGCCAAGGTGGGCACGGGCGTCAACATCCTGCTCGTCGACCACGAGGATTCATTCGTCCACACGCTCGCCAACTATTTCCGCCAGACGGGCGCCACTGTGACCACAGTGCGCACGCCGGTGCCGGAAGAGATTTTCGACCGGCTGAACCCGGATCTTGTCGTGCTGTCGCCGGGACCTGGTTCGCCGGCCGATTTCGACTGCAAGGCGACGATCAAGAAGGCGCGGGCGAGAAGCTTGCCGATCTTCGGCGTCTGCCTCGGGCTGCAGGCGCTCGCCGAAGCCTATGGCGGTGAACTGCGCCACCTCGCCATCCCCATGCACGGCAAACCGTCGCGCATCCGCGTGCTGGAGCCGGGCGTGGTGTTCTCCGGCCTCGGCAAGGAAGTCACCGTCGGCCGCTATCACTCGATCTTCGCCGATCCCTCGACGCTGGCACGGGAGTTTATCATCACCGCCGAGAGCGAGGACGGCACGATCATGGGCATCGAGCACACCAAGGAGCCGGTGGCCGCAGTGCAGTTCCACCCGGAATCGATCATGACGCTCGGTTCTGATGCCGGCATGCGGATGATCGAGAATGTGGTGGCGCATCTGGCGAAGCGGGCGCGGGTGAAGGCGGCGTGAGAATATGAATTCCGGCGGAGCGCGTCATCGAAGGTGATGCGCTCCGTTTCGATGACCACGAGGGAGTTCGCGTTGGAAAAACAACTCGGAAGCTTTCGGTATAAATGCGCCTGTTGCGGAAATGAATTCGAGGGTGCGCCATCGTTCGGCTCCGATATTCCGGCTTTTGTACACAGTGTGCCGGAAGAGGAGCGGGCAGACCGAGTCATGCTCGACAGCGATCTTTGCATCGTTCACCCGCGAGAAAACGAGGGCACAGAAGAGGATATCTTCGCAATCCGCGTCACTCTGGAAATCCCTATCCACGACAGCCCTGAACCTTTCCAGTGGGGCCTTTGGGTGTCTCAATCCAAGGATAGCTTTCTCAGATATCTGGAAACCTATGAAGAGGACCAGTCCGATGAGGTTTCGTTCGGCTGGCTTCCCGTGACGATGGTATATTATCGAGAATTCGACTCCGAAGATTTTAGCGGGAGTCTTGCTTGTGATGTTAACTGGGGGCCGGCGGGACAGCGACCGACCATCGTGTTGCACGAGTGCGATCATCCTCTTTATTTTGACCAGGCAAACGGTATCAGCTGGGACAAAGCCATCGAGATCGCACAGCAATGTATGCGAGCCATTCATAAGCCGCATTGAATGTTGGAAGGCGTAGATGAGGATCGACAGGATCAAGGAAGACGCCTGTGTCGCCGCCCGGATGTCGAACGCCGGGACACAAGTGAGCGAGAACGTCGCGGTGCATCTGGCGAAGTGAGCGCGGGTCAAGGTGGCCTAATCGCTACGATCCCCGAAAAGGTTGAAGATTTCGATCACGGCCGAAATGTGGGAAAGACTGGCATCCAGCTCGAAACGCCCCGAAGCCATAACAATTCTCGCGCTTATTATGGGCTAATCAAATAGTCCATAATAAGGGGAATTTCCACTATGAGTTCTGATCAATCTTGACTTGACCCCGTCGTCGATCTCCGCCATAGACCGCGGCAGAAAACCGCGCGCAAGGACCTGCCCTGTGCGCGGTTTTGCGTTTGTTTTGGCGAGTTTGCAAATCACTCGCATTTGCGGAAGGAGCGATTGTATGGGAGCATCTGACGGCATCCTGCATCGGCTTGCCTTCTGGGGCATTCCGATCTCGATCCTGGTGTTGGGATTGAAACTGGTCGCCTGGTATGTGACCGGGTCGGTCGCGCTTTTGTCCGACGGGTTGGAATCGACCGTCAATGTCATTGCGGCGATCATGGCCTGGGTCGTGGTCGGCTACGCGGCCAAGCCGGCGGATCACGACCATCCGTTCGGGCACTACAAGGCCGAATATATTTCCGCCGTTATTGAGGGCGTGCTGATTGTCGTCGCAGCCCTTTTGATTGTGCAGGAAGCGGTCGGTGCGCTTATGAAGCCGACGATGCCGGAGGCCCCGGTGCTCGGCCTCGGCATCAACGCGATTGCCAGCGTCATCAATGCGGCCTGGGCCTATATGCTGATCCGCTTCGGCCGGCTGCATCGCTCGCCGGCACTGATTGCCGATGGCGAGCATGTCCTGTCCGATGTGGTGACGTCGGGCGGCGTGCTGGTCGGACTGGTGCTGGCGCTTGCCACGGGCTATGCTTTCCTTGATCCGGCGCTGGCGATCGTCGTGGCCATCAACATCATCTACCAGGGATGGAAGGTGATCTCGAATTCAATCAACGGGCTGATGGATCGCGCCATCGACCCTGAGGAAGAAGAGGCTGTCAAGCAGGCGATTTCGAAGAATGCCGGGGGCGCTCTGAATGCCCATCACCTGCGCACGCGCAAGGCGGGGCGGGTGACCTTCATCGATTTCGACCTTGTCGTGCCGCACACGATGACGGTGGGGGAAGCGCATGGCATCTGCGACCGGCTGGAAGATGCGATCCATGCGGTGCTGCCAAGCGCCCAATGTGAAATCCATGTGGAGCCGGAGAGTGAGAAATCGCACGGCGTCCGCGTCGTCACGCAGTAGTTATCCAAGGAACTAAAACATGCCGAAAACCAATGTTTCCAGCCTGACGCAGCTAGGCTCCGAGACCAAAAGCTTCGCCAGCCCCGAAGAGGCAATTCTCGAACGGGTGCCGGCCAGCCACAAGGGCACCGACTATATCGTGCGCTTCGTGATGCCGGAATTCACCTCTGTCTGCCCGATGACCGGCCAGCCGGATTTCGCCCATATCGTCATCGATTATGTGCCGGATGCCTGGCTGGTCGAGTCGAAATCGCTGAAACTTTATTTCCATTCGTTCCGCAACCACGGCGCCTTCCATGAGGATTGCACGCTCGACATCGCCAAACGCATTGTCGAATTGCTGCAGCCGAAATGGCTGCGAATCGGCGCCTACTGGTATCCACGCGGCGGCATGCCGATCGATGTCTTCTGGCAGACCGGTGCGCCGCCGGAAGGGCTATGGCTGCCCGACCAGGGCGTGCCGCCTTATCGCGGCCGCGGCTGATCGGGCTGTCGGCAGAGCTGAATCCGGCTCAGGCGTAATTGCTGTCGTCGTCGCTGCCGCCGAAATCGCCGTCGTCGGCGACATTGTCGTCATCGTTGTTGTCGTTATCGCGGCTGTTGTCGGCGAAGCCGCTGCCGCTGGCACTGTCGCCGCCGGCGCGATCATCGGACTTGTTGTTGTCACGGTCGTTTTTGTCGTTGTCGCCGAAGAAATTGTTGACGACCGTCTCGCCCGGATTGGTGTTGGTGCCGCCGAACAAGCCACTGGTCAGGTTATTGTTGTTGTGTGATGAGAACATGTCGCGCACTGCATCGGCCGCCAGCATGCCGCCGGCCACGCCGGCTGCTGTGGTGAGCGCGCCACTCAGAAAACCGCCGCTCGACCCCATCGGCGGCTGGCTCCAAGGACCACCGGTCGCGCCGGAGCGACCCCAGGGGCCCGGCGCGGGCGCCGGTTCATCATAGTAGTCGCGGCCGCGATGGCGGTCCTGGTTGCGATAGTCATCATAGAGACGGCCTTCGCGCTGGTCATAGGGTGCGCTGCGCTGCGGTGTCGAATCCCTGCTGCCGAACAGCGAGCCGAGACTGCCGAGAAAACCCGTGCTCTGCTGACTATTGGCGCCGGCCTGCGATTCGAGGTCCTCGACCTCGGATTCCAATTCATGGACGCGATTGGTCATCGACTGCAGCGCCTGATCCTGGACGATCACGGCCTGGGCGAGGAAATAGGCGGCATAGGGCTGTTCGCGGAACTTCTGGGCGATCAGGTCCTCGGCGTCGTGGTCGCGCGGCGTGTTGGCCGCGCCGCGCACGCGCTCGAAGAGATCTGTCAGCAACTGACGTTCTTCCGGTGACATTGCGGCTCTCCTTTTCGATCCGTCTTTAATCTGTCGGAAACGATCTAGGGATCGAAAAGTGGCGGTTCGAGGCTCCGCCAGATTAAATAAATGTAATCTTCCGGATATGAAAATGCGGGCTCGCGGCGAGCCCGCATCGTGCTGTCTGAAAGGCTGGCGGTCAGCCGAGAACCATTGCCGCGCCACCGAGTGCGGTGAGCACTCCGAGCATGCGCGTCAGTGCGGCCTGGCGGCTGCCGATGGTCATGCCGAGGCCAAGGCCGATGACGTGCAGGATGGCCGTCGCGATCATGAAGCCGATGGCGAAGGAGATCGGTGTCGCGGCACCCATCTCGCCGCCATGAGCATGACCGTGGAACAGCGCGAAGACGCCGACCACGGCAGCGCTCGCCGCCGTTGGAATCCGCACGGCAAGTGCGACAAGCAGGCCGAGGCCGACGATCGAGGCGAGAATGCCCGGCTCGACGAAAGGCAATGGGATGCCGTTCATCGCCATGAAGAAGCCGATGGCCATCATGGACATGAAGCTCGCCGGCACGATCCAGCGCGCCCGGCCGCCGATCTGCGCTGCCCAGAGGCCGACGGCGACCATGGCCAGGATATGGTCGGCGCCGGAGAAGGGATGGGCAAACCCGGTCATCAGCGAACCATGCTCGAGCGGACTGATATGGGCGAAAGCCGGAGCCGCCATGGCGGCAAGAAGGACGGTCGAAATGGAAAGACGTTTGAACATTTTGATCCCCTTGGAAGTCTGAAGGCGCACGAAACTCCGTCATGGATTTCTACGCCCCGAATTCTCGTCATGTCCATACGGCGTTTGCCGCATAGTCACATCGGCGCGCTCGGTTCGGTAAGTCCGATTTTACCGGCAATTCACCGGTTTCATGCAATCGATTTTTGCTGCATTGTTTTTCAATGCGAGTCGCCCTATTTCAGGGCTCAAGGTTTTGTACTCTGGAGACGTGGATGAACGACGACGAAGACGACGACAAGGAGAAGAAGAGCGAGGCTCCGTTGGGCAAGGACATCGAGTCCAACCTGTTCAAGTCGCGTTCGATTTTCATTTATGGCGGCATCACGCAGGAACTGGCGCATCGCGTATGCGCGCAGCTGATGGCGTTTGCTGCGGCCAGCGAGGACGATATTCGCGTCTTCGTGAACTCGCCCGGCGGTCATGTGGAATCGGGTGATTCCATCCATGACATGATCAAGTTCATCAAGCCGAAGGTCTGGATGATCGGCACCGGCTGGGTCGCTTCCGCCGGCGCGCTCATCTATGTCAGCGTGCCGAAGGAACAGCGTCTCTGCCTGCCCAATACCCGCTTCCTGCTGCACCAACCGTCCGGCGGCACGCGCGGCATGGCATCGGACATCGAGATTCAGGCGCGCGAGATCATCCGCATGAACGAGCGCCTCAACAAGATCTTCGCGGCAGCCACCGGCCAGGCGGTCGAAAAGATCGCCAAGGACACGGATCGCGACTACTGGCTCTCCGCCGAAGAGGCGAAGGACTATGGCTTGGTATCGCGCATCATTTCCTCGCAGGCCGATATCTGATCGACAAAAAATGATCTGCAAACAATGCCTCCGGAACATTCCGGAGGCATTTTTGTTGGGCGCCAATCTCTCGATAATTTCCGCAATTGCCTTGTAACTAATTGAAATTGCCCCTAGCATCCGCGCGATTTTGAAGCGTACTGGAGAATGCAATGATTGAAGCGGTCAAGCGGCTAGCGGGTGGATGGCGGGGAATCGCGTACGCCGCGTTTGCGGCAGGCGTGATCATCGCGGCCCCGGCGCTTGCCGATGCAGGCGAGACATCGCTGACGCTCGACGGCGGTATTTCGGCGACGCTTTATATTCCCGACCAGAGCGGCCCGGTTCCGGCGGTGCTGATGCTGCATGGTTTTGCCAGCAGCAAGGATGAAGTCGGCAATTTGTATGCGCGCGAGGCCAAGGCCCTGGCCGAAAAGGGCATAGCCTCGCTGCGGATCGATTTCGCGGGCTTCGGCAAGAGTGCGGGCGATCCCGGCAATATGACTGTTGACAGCGAGCTCGACAATGCCAAGGCGGCGCTCGAGGCGCTCAAGAAGACCGACGGCATCGATCCGAAGCGCATCGGCGTGCTTGGTTTCAGCTTCGGCGGCGGCATTGCCACGCTGCTTGCCTCCGATGACAATAGCAACGTGAAGTCTCTGGTGACCTGGTCCTCCGTTGGTGATTTCCAGAACGACTTCGTCAACTTGCTTGGCCAGAAGGCCTTTGATCGCGCCAAGGAAGACGGCGTTGTCGGCCTCGATCTCGGTTGGCGCACGATCGCGCTGAAGCAGGCCTTTTTCGACAGCCTTGCCAAGTACAAGATCGACGATGCCGTCGCGTCCTATTCAGGGGCCTATCTGACGATCGCCGGCTCCAAGGATTTTTCGGCCGGCTATACCGATCGCTTCGTCGGCCTGTCCAAGAGCCAGACGAAGGATGCCTTTATCGTCCAGGACGCCGACCATATCTTCAACGTCCTCGACAAGGACTCGAACGCACTCAACAAAGATCAGACGGATGCCAGCAACGTGATCAAGAAAACCGCCGAATGGTTCGCAAACACGCTGCAATAGCCGTCTGATATTGGCTTCCCGCCCGCGCGGCCCCCGCGCATTCCCGGACAAAAGACATGCTGAAGGACCTTTCGCCGCAGAGCGCTCTCATGGGCATGCTCATCGCCTTTGTCGGCTTTTCCTCCTCCTTTGCTGTCGTCCTGCAGGGCCTCAAGGCAACCGGCGCCACTGACCAGGAGGCGGCATCGGGGCTGATGGCCCTGTCGGTGGCGATGGGCGCATGCGGCATCATCCTGTCGGTCTGGAAGCGGATGCCTATCTCGATCGCCTGGTCGACGCCGGGCGCCGCCTTTCKTGCCTCCGTCGGCATGGTCAAAGGCGGCTTCCCCGTGGTCGTCGGCGCTTTCGTCATCTCGTCGCTGCTCATCATCATTGCCGGTCTGTTCCGGCCTTTGAGCCGTGCGGTGTCGGCGATCCCGCCAGCGCTTGCCAATGCCATGCTTGCTGGCGTGCTGGTCACGCTCTGCCTGGCGCCGGTCAAGGCTGTCGCCTTCAATCCGTGGCTTGGTTTACCGATCGTCATCGCCTTCTTCGTCACCGCTGCGATCAATCGCCTGTTTGCCGTGCCGGTCGCGCTGGCCGTCTTCGTGCTGGTGCTGATCTTCGGCATTCATATCGATCCGGCAGCGCTGGCCCACATTGGCGATTCTCTGATGCCGCGGCCAATCTTCGTGATGCCGGAATTCTCGTTCGCGGCGCTGATATCGGTGGCGTTTCCGCTGTTCCTGATCACCATGGCGTCGCAGAACATACCCGGGATTACTGTGCTGAAGGTCAATGGCTATGAGCCGGGACCCGGGCTGCTCTTCACGGCCACCGGCATATTCTCGCTTCTGGCTGCGCCATTTGGCGCTCACGCCGTCAATCTCGCGGCGATCACGGCGGCGATGTGTGCCGGCGAGGATGCGCATCGTGATCCGCGCCGGCGCTATTGGGCCGGGATCATCAGCGGCATTTTCTATGTTGTCCTCGGCCTTCTTGCGGGCGCCGTTACCGCTGCCGTGGCGCTGGCGCCGGCGGTCCTGATCGAGTCCGTCGCCGGCCTGGCGCTGATCGGCGCCTTTTCGGCTTCAGTCACATCGGCATTCAAGGAAGCTGAAACGCGCGAGGCGGCAGCCGTCACGTTCATCGTCACGGTCTCGGGCCAGGCCTTCGGCGGCATTTCCGGTGCATTCTGGGGATTGTTGGCGGGCGGGGCGGTGATGACGCTGACGGGCTATGCACGCCGATGGAAACGCTAAGAATTTCCAACGCCTGCGCTGTTGCCGCACTTGCCTTTGCCGGCGCCTCTGGTTTATACAGCCAAGCATGAGACAGACGGCCAAACACGCAAATCACTTCGGCCCGCAGGCGCATTCCGCCTCTGCGGCGCAGTTGCGTGCGCCAAACTCGCTTCTTCTCCTCGGCCTTATCCGCGGTTGCCGGGTCCACTGAGGAGCGCCCGGCGGCCGGAAAGCCGTTCGGCGCAACGCTCCTCGTCCAACCCGATATCTCAATTTCATCGGCTGTCCCTTTTTCTGTCGTCAAACGGATCGAAAGACAGTATCAGCGGAGCCGAGCGCCCGAAGGTGAATAACGACATGATTATGCAGACCCATTCCGTCAAGGACGGCATGCCAGACGCCGCCGTCAAGTACCAGCCCTATGGCCAGATCGCCTTGCCGGACCGGACCTGGCCATCCAAGACCATCGCCACCGCACCCGTCTGGTGCTCCGTCGACCTGCGCGACGGCAACCAGGCGTTGATCGATCCGATGGGCCATGATCGCAAGGAGCGGATGTTCAAGCTGTTGCTCGACATGGGCTTCAAGGAGATCGAGATCGGCTTCCCCTCGGCCTCGCAGACCGATTTCGACTTCGCCCGCTGGTGCGTGGAGCAGGGTGGCGTGCCGCAGGATGTGTCGCTGCAGGTATTGGTGCAGTGCCGCCCGGAACTGATCAGCCGTACCTTCGAAGCGCTCGAGGGTGCCCATAGGCCGATCGTGCATTTCTACAATTCGACTTCGGAATTGCAGCGGCGCGTCGTGTTCGCCAAGGATGTGCCTGGCATCAAGCAGATCGCCGTCGACGCGGCGAAGATGATCACCGACATGGCGGCGAAGGCCGCCAATAAGGATATGGGCGGCTTCCGCTTCGAATATTCGCCCGAGAGCTTTACCGGCACCGAACTGGATGTGGCGCTGGACATCTGCAACGCCGTCATCGCCGAGGTGAAGCCGACACCGGACAACAAGCTGATCGTCAACCTGCCGTCGACGGTGGAGATGGCGACGCCGAACATCTATGCCGACCAGATCGAATGGATGTGCCGGCAGCTCGACAATCGCGAAAACCTGATCATTTCGCTGCATCCGCACAACGACCGCGGCACCGCGATCGCGGCGACCGAATTGGCGTTGATGGCCGGTGCGGATCGCGTCGAGGGCACGCTGTTCGGCAATGGCGAGCGTACCGGCAATGTCGACATCGTCACGCTGGCGCTCAATATGTATACGCAGGGCGTCGATCCGAAGTTGGATTGCTCGAATATCGAGCGCATTCGCGACGTGTTCGAATATTCCAACCAGATGAAGATACCGGAGCGCCACCCTTACGTCGGTGAACTGGTCTATACGGCGTTTTCCGGCTCGCATCAGGATGCGATCAACAAGGGCATGAAGGCGCTGAAAGTGGCCAACAAGCCGCTCTGGGAAGTGCCCTATCTGCCGATCGACCCGCAGGATGTCGGCCGTACCTATGAGGCGATCATCCGCATCAATTCGCAGTCCGGCAAGGGTGGTATCGCCTATATCATGCAGGAAGATTACGGCATCAACCTGCCGCGCAACCTGCAGATCGAATTCCGCGACGACATCCAGCGGATCACCGACGAGCAGGGCAAGGAAATGCCCTCCAAGGCTATCCACGCCCGCTTCGTCGAACGCTATGTCGACCAGCCGAACGGCCGGTTCGAATTCATCGACCATGCGACTTATCCGGATGTCGATCATCGCGGCGTGCGGGTTCTCGCCGCCGAAATCCTCGATCATGGTGAGAAGAAGCGGATCGAAGGCAAGGGAACCGGCCCGATCGACGGCTTCGTGAACGCGATGTCGATCTATCTCGACGCCGATATTTCGGTGAACGACTATTCCGAGCATTCGCTGCAGCATGGCTCGAACGCCGCTGCGATCGCCTATGTCGAGATGAATACGCCGAAAGGAAAGCTCTTCGGGGTTGGCATCAACACCAACATCGTTGCGGCATCGCTTGAGGCGATCATTTCGGCGATCAACCGGATGATCGAAGAGGGGAAATAGGGCGTTTGGTCTTTGGAAAGAGCGACGCTCTGTGGAGTGCTGGGCTACCCCCCTCTGCCCTGCCGGGCATCTCCCCCTCAAGGGGGGAGATTGGATGCGGCACCCGCTCGACTCATCATCGGCGGCGCATGCCTGTCACTCAACATCGATTTGAGGCGAGGAGCGCGCCTCTGGCCAATCTCCCCCCTTGAGGGGGAGATGCCCGGCAGGGCAGAGGGGTACCCCGGACCACCAGCCGCATCCCGCGACCTCAGCTCCGATTCCGAATCAGCAGCGAGACAATCTCCGCCTCGCGCTTCGGCTTTTCATTGAAAATCTCCGCCCCGTCGGCGCGCGCGCGGGCCTGCAACTTCTGCCGTTGGGCTTCAATCGTCTGCAGCACGCGTTGCCGGTCCGTCGCGCCGAGGCCTTCCTGCTGGTCGATATGAACAGTCAGCATGGCGAGGTCGTGCTCATGGCCGAGCAGGTCGACCAGCGCTTTTGCCTGGCGCTGGATCGAGAGCATGCCTGACGACCAGGCTGAGCGGAGCAGGGTGGCCTGCATAAAGCGGTCCTGGCTGCGCTTGCGCAATTCGTGAAAAGGCTCGTCCCCGTCGGTCTGGTCACAGGCTTCGAGTGCCGCAACAGCGCGCTTTGCGGTCTTTCGCCAGCCTTGGGCGATGCAGGCAACCGCATGCTTGCGCAAGTCCGGTAGTTCGAAATCCCGGACCGCGCCCGCGGCCTCGCCAAGGGACTCGACGGCTTCCATGACCGTCCTGCGAATCTGGTGTTCGTCATCGGCGATGGTGTCGCGGCGCTCGAGCAACAGTTTTTCGAGCCGGCGGATTGTAGCCTTGGCCGGCTTTTCCGTGATCTCGCTTTCCAGATATTCGGTGGTTTCGACCAATGCGGCGCTGTCGCGGAAATGCGACAGGCTGCGGCTGATGTCGCGCAGGCGGTCGTTTTCGGCGGCGGCGGTGTCGGGGAAGCCAACTGCCACGAGCCGGTAGAGCGCGCGCAGTCGCTTGATATTCTTGCGGGCGTCGTGGATCGCTTCGTGCGGACCGTCGGGCTGCTTTTCCAGGAGTTCCGAGGCGTCCGCCAGAAGCTCGGAGGCGATGCGCCGAACCTCGTCACCAAGCGGCCGGTCGAAGTCGATCCTATAGGGCATCGCGCCAATTCTCTCCGAGGCTGCCCTGGGCGAGCGCCTGGTTGGAAAACCGCTTGTCGCCGGTCAATTCGCGGCCAAGCCATTCGGGAAGCTCGGGTTTTTCGTCTTCGCTCTTCATCTCGACTTCGGCGACGACCAGACCATCGAGAAGGCCTTCATAGACGTCGATTTCCCAGATGTAGTTGCCACGCGGCACGTCATAGCGGGTCTTGGCGATCGTTTTACCGTTGGCGAGCGACAGCAATTCCTCCCCATCGGAGACCGGCACCTGGTACTCGAATTCATGGCGAGACATGCTGCTGCCGCTGATGCCGACCTTGATCGTCACGGTGGCGTGCTGGCCATCGACGACCCGGACACGCAGGGTACGCTCTGCCTCGGAAAACACGATTGCCTGGCGAAAGCGCCTGCCAGGTGCGGCTTCCCCGCGCCAGCCATCGCCGGCGACGAGAAACTTTCGCTCGATTTCTTTCGGCATGCAAAGGCGCTCCATGTCTTCCTCATGGCCTTGGCGGGTAACACGAACCAATGTCACAAAAAACCCTGGGCACAGGTAATTCTTGTCATAAAACCGTAATGTATAACATAAAAGGCCGGAGCTGAGCCCCGGCCTTTGGCGAACTGAGAAGGTTTTTGCTCAGAGTGCTGCGGATGCCTTGTCTGCTACGGCTTTCAGCGCATTGTCGCCATTCGGACCAGCAACGATCCAGGCCGTATCGCCCTTGGCGCCGGACAGATATTGATTCGCGCCTTGCGAGGTCTCGCCCTTGGTGACAGTGCCCTTGGTGAAATAGAGCCCCACCACTTCACCCTTGGCGTCCTTGTAATACAGCGCGCCTGCCGGATTGCCGTCGACAGCGACCAGCCGGCCGCCCTGGAATGTCAGTCCGTCGGCACTCAGGTCCGGAATGTTGAAGATCACGCCGGTGCTGGAGGCGAGCCAAACTTTCAAGTCCTTTGTCTGTGCGGCGGAAAATTCACCCAGCCGGGTCGTTTCCCGGGAATAGACATCATGCACACCGGCGACAGAGGCGATCGCAATGGCCGGCAGCGAAATCGGCGCCGGCGTATCGAAACTGAGCTTCAGCTCGCGCGTCTTGCCGGTTTTGCCCACATTCGCGTCGAGCGATGTGGTAATCTCCATGTTCGGCTGGGCGGCGCTTTTCAGGCCGATGAAATAACCGGAATAGCCGCCGGAAAGCAGCAGTACAGCCGAGGCTGCAATCGCCTGCGGAATGAAGCGGAAGAACGAAACCGTGTTGTTGTTGGCCGCGGAGGGGCTGCCGCCGCTGCTCGACCTGGCTGGCGTCGCCTTGATGGTGCGCACGAGATTGAGCGGCACCGGCTCCCTGAGCATCTCGGCAAAGGCCTGATTGCCGAGCTCCGAGCCGGCGTTCAGAAGATCGAGGAGCTCGCGGGCATGCGGATCGGTGGCGAGGATCGTTTCGATCTCACGCTTGTCTTCTTCACTCACCTGTCCGTCGATATAGGCCGACAGCCGCACTTCAAGCGGCAACTCCTTGAAATTCTCCATCTTTCATGCCCTCGCTTCACGTGTGCCATTGATCATGGCGGCCAGTTTCAACCGGGCAGTCGACAGTCTGCTCATCACAGTGCCAATTGGAATATTGAGGATTTCGGCTGCTTCCTTGTAAGAGTGGCCTTCAACGTTGACGAGAAGAAACACGGAGGACAAACCCTCCGGCATGGATAGAATCATCTTGTGGAGTTGCGTGGCGTAGATCGCCTTTTCAGCGCTGGCTTCGACGATAAGCTCATCCTGTTCGCTTGCATCGACGGTGCCACCGCCTGTACGCACTTTCCTCTTCCTGACTTCATCAACCCACAAATTTCGCGTCATCGCATAGATCCAGCTCTCCAGGCGCCCTTCCCCGTTCCAAAGGTGGCTTCTGGTGATTGCCCGTTCACATGCTTCCTGCACCAGATCATCTGCATCCGATGCATTACGCGTGAGTGTCATCGCAAAGCGCCTCAGCTTTGGCAGTAAGATCACCAATTCGCGGCTTATCTGATCTGCCTTGGCTTGGTTACTCATGACCCTCACTGCAAGTATGACGTCGTTGCTTCTGGCTTTATTCGATTTGTGGATTCAAAAATTTGGGCCCGCGAAAATCGAGTCTAAGGCCCAAAACGCGGCAAAGGTATGAAACATTTTGATAGTCGTTCGCAAGTGATTAACAACAAATGGGCGCGAAAGCTCGCGCCCATCGTTAAATTGTTGTGATTTTCCCACAGCCTGGGCAGATGCCTAGCGCTTAGTAGGTGACCTTGCGCTTCAGCGCATCGTAAAGCGCCTGGTAGGCATAGGTGTCCTTGCCGCCGCGGTCGCGGATTTCGATCAGCTGGGCGCGCGCTTCCTCGATCTTGCCCTGCATGATCAGGCCCTGGCCCATATAGGAGCGCGCCAGGATATAGTTGCCGTCGATGGCGATCGCCTTCTTGTAATAGGTCATGGCGAGGTCGACGCGGCCGGCCTTGCGGTTGGCATAGCCCCGGTAGTTGAGGATGCGCGGATCGTTCTGGTTCTTGGCCGCGTCGAGCACGATCAGCGCGTCCTCATAGCGGCCGGCATAGGCCAGATCACGGGCGATTTCGTAGAGCTGCGTATCGTTCATGCTGCTCTTGTCGGCCTTGACGCACTTCTTCTTGCTTTCGGAATAGACCATGCCGTKCTTGCACTTGGCCATGGTCTTGTCCGCTTTGCCGCCCGAATCGGATGAGCTGGAGGAACTGCCAGGACTGTTGCCGCCCGCGGCAAAGGCGGAGGCGCCGAACGAGAGCGCGAGGGCTGAGACCGCTGCGATCATGGTCATTCTCTTGATATTCTGTACGGTCATTGCGGTGTTTCCTTTCTGCTGGGTTCTAGGCGGTGCTGCAGGTTGATCGGACATGAGTGCGATCTTCCGGAAGATAGAGCGCAGAGTTGACTGAATCCCGTTTGTTCGCAACTGACAAGTTCGTGACTGCCGACCACTTGTAAGTGATTGAAGACTCAATGTTGCATATAATTAATCAATCGATTAAACTTCTGATGTCATGGAGGCAGGAATGGAGAAACCCTTGTCCGGCGCGGAAGTCACGCGCGTCACCCTGGTGGAATCGGCCATACGCCTGTTCGGCGAAAGAGGTTATGATGCGGTTTCGACGCGAGATATCGCCGATCTGGCCGCCGCCAATATCGGCTCGATCGCCTATCATTTCGGCGGAAAGCCGGGCTTGCGCCGGGCCTGTGCTGAATATGTGATCGCCAATGTCCGGGGCACGCTCGGTGCCTCTTTCCTCAAGCCGACGGAAAAGATGTCGCCGGCGGATGCCCTCGCATGCATGGAGCATTCGATGGGCGCCTTTTGCCATTTCTGGCTTGCCAGTCCGGAAAGCCAGCACTTCGTCAACTTCATGCTGCGTGAGCTGCTCGATCCGGGCGAAGTGTCGGAACTGCTCTATGCCAATTGGATGAAGCCCATGCACATGCGCTTCTGTCTGCTCTTCGGTCTGGCGACGGGGCGGGATCCGTGTTCGGAAGAGGTCAAGATCGCGGTGTTTTCCTGCGTCGGCCAGGTGTTCCATTTCCGTGTCGCCAAGCCGCTGGTCATGCGTCGGCTCGACTGGGATGTGATGGGGGCGGAGGAGACCGAGCGGCTGTGCAGGCGGTTGGTCATGCATGTTGGGGGGCTGGTGGCCGCCTATAAGGGAGGTGCATGATGGATTTTCTCTGTAGCCTGCCTGTTATCGCAGGGCTTTTCAGCCACTGTGCTCCGCCGCTGCCACTCGCAACCGGCTATGTCGAGGGTGAATATGTGCTGGTGGCGCCGGTCGAGACCGGGCGGATCGTCCGGCTGCTGAAGAAACGCGGCGACCGGGTCGCCAAGGGCGAACTGCTGGTGCAGATGGAGGATGACGATGCGCTCATCGCGGTGCGCCAGGCGGAAGGTGCGCTCGACCAGGCCAAGGCCCAGCTCGCCAATCTCAAGGAGGGCAAGCGGCCGGAGGAACTGGCGGTGATCGAGGCATCGCTGCAATCGGCCGAAGCGCAGCAGGCGGAGGCGCAGCGCGTGTTCAATCGTGAGAGCGCGCTGGCCAAGCGAGGGATCAACGCCACGGCGGTACTCGATCAAGCAACGAGCGCCCTGCAACAGGCCGATGCGCTGGTCAATCAGACCTCGGCCAATCTCGCCGTGGCGCGGCTGCCGGCGCGGCCGATGGAGATCGAAGCGGCTGAGGCACAGGTGAAGCAGGCCGAACAGCAGCTCGCCGATGCCCATTGGCGGTTCGACCACAGGCGGTTGACACTGCCTTCCAACGGGGTCGTCGACGACATCATAAGGCGGGAAGGGGAGGTGGCAGGGCCATCGCAGCCGGTGATTTCGGTTCTGCCCGACGGGGCGGTGAAGATCAGGCTTTATGCCGGAGAACAATATATGTCCGGGCTGAAGCTCGGTTCGGAGCTTGCCATCCGCTGCGATGGCTGCGGCCGCGATCTCAGGGCACGGATCTCCTATGTGTCCGATAGCCCCGAATTCACCCCGCCGGTGATCTATTCGCTGGAGAATCGCCAAAAGCTCGTTTTTCTCATCGAGGCGAGGCCAGAGCACAACGAGCCGCAGCTGAAGCCGGGGCAGATCGTCGACGCCGTTCTGTCGGGCAGGGCAAAGTGAACGCGATCGAGGTCCATGACCTGGTCAAGCGATACGGTGACAAGACCGTGGTCGACCATGTGTCGATGACGGTACCGACGGGCGAGATCGTCGGTTTCCTCGGGCCGAACGGTTCCGGCAAGACGACGACGATCCGGATGATGTGCGGTCTTCTCACCCCGGACGAGGGCTCCGGCACGGTGCTCGGCCTCGATCTGGCGCGCGAAAGCCTGAAGATCAAGCGCCAGGTCGGTTACATGACGCAGAAATTCTCTTTCTACGAAGACCTGTCGATCGAGGAGAACCTGATGTTCGTCGCACGGCTCTATGGGCTCAGTCCATTGCGCGACCGCGTGGGGCAGACGCTCGAAGACCTCGGGCTGGCAAGCCGCAAGGACCAGTTGGCAGGAAAACTTTCCGGCGGCTGGAAGCAGCGGCTGGCGCTCGCTGCCTGCATCATGCACGCGCCGAAACTGCTGCTGCTCGACGAGCCGACCGCGGGCGTCGACCCCAAGGCGCGGCGCGAGTTCTGGGACGAGATCCACAGGCTGGCGGCGCATGGCATGACTGTGCTCGTCTCAACCCATTACATGGACGAGGCGGAGCGTTGCCACCGCATCCACTATATTTTCTATGGCAAGCTGCTCGCGAGCGGCACGGTGGCGGACGTGGTGAAGAATGCTGGCCTGCATACCTATGTGCTCGCGGGCCAGGGCCTCGGCGATTTGGTCGACGAGCTCGGAAAGACACCTGGCATTGACCAGGTGGCGCCTTTCGGCGCCGCGCTGCACGTGGTCGGAAAGGACAAAGATGCGTTGGAGGCGGCACTGGCGCCCTATCGTAGCCGGGAGGGCATCACGGTGTCCGAAGGACAGACTAGCCTCGAGGATGTGTTCATCCAGTTCATGGCCGGCTCGAGGGACAATATGGGATGAACGACATCTTTTCGCTCATCCGGCTGCGCGCGCTGCTGATCAAGGAATTCATCCAGATGCGCCGCGATCGCATCACCTTCGCGATGATGCTAGGCGTGCCGTTGATGCAACTCATTCTGTTCGGCTTTGCCATCAACAATGATCCGAAGGGATTGCCGGCAGCGCTGGTCACGTCATCGTCGGATCATTATGTGCGGGCGATGGTCTCGGCGCTGGAACTGACCGGCTATTATCGCTTCGTCTCCGTCGCGTCGAGCGCCGAGGAGGCCGAGCATCTGATCCAGAGCGGCGCCGTGTCCTTCGTCGTCACCATTCCCTCGGATTTTGCCCGGCGGGTCGATCGGGGCGACCATCCGCAGATCCTGATCGAGGCCGATGCGACCGATCCGTCCGTCGCATCGGGCGCGATCTCGACGCTCTCCACCGTCGCTGCGCAGGCGCTGCTGCGTGAGCAGGGCATGGAGGTCGCTTCGAAGGATGCCGCGGCAAAAGCGCTCGAAGTGGTGGTGCAGCGGCGCTATAATCCCGAAGGCGTTACCCAGTACAATATCGTGCCGGGCCTGCTCGGCGTAATCCTGCAGATGACCATGGTGATGATGACCTCGATGGCGCTGACGCGCGAGATCGAGCGCGGCACGATGGAAAACCTGCTCGCCATGCCTGCCAGCCCGTTCGAGATCATGCTCGGCAAGATCCTGCCCTATCTGACGGTTGGAGCCGTGCAGGTGACGGTGGTGCTGGTCGCGGCAAAACTGTTGTTCCGCATTCCCTTTGTCGGATCGCTCGGCTTGCTGCTGATGGCTGTGTTCGCCTTCGTGCTGGCGCTGGTGCTACTCGGCTACACGATCTCGACGGTCGCGAGCTCGCAGATGCAGGCCATGCAATTGACCTTCTTCTTCTTCCTGCCGTCGATCCTGCTTTCCGGCTTCATGTTTCCGTTCCGCGGCATGCCGGTCTGGGCGCAATGGATCGGCGAGATTTTTCCGCTCACCCATTTCATCCGCATCATTCGCGCCGTGATGCTGAAGGGGGCGGCCTGGGCGGACGTGTCGTTCGAAGTTGGGATCCTGGCAGTGTTCATCCTTGCCTATGCCGGTCTGGCGCTGCTGCGCTTCCGGCGAACGCTGGATTGACGGCGTTTCTGCGGCAGCCTCTCTGGCCATCTCGATTTCAATGGAGAAATCGTCCGGGCGCCGCTTTGACTTTATCTTCTCGTCGCATCCTCGCCGACGATTTGAGGTGCGGAGCGTGCCACTTGCAAATCTTCCCCCTTGAGTGGGAGTTGGTCGCCCCTCGACAAAGGCTCGGGAGGCCACAGAGGGTTGGCGTCGATCGGGCCGAGAAGTTTTTCTTCCTCCACCAGGGCGAAGGACTGGCCGTCCGTCGCCAGCGCATAACGTTCGCGCCTGATCGACCAATCGCCCTTTTCGCCGTCGATACGGAAAAGATTATAGGCGGCCGGCGGCTTATGGCCACCATTGCCCTGGCTGGCGGAGGCGATGCCGACCACGGGTACCCGCGCGCCGCCCGGCGCCGGCAGCCAGTAGAGTGAATTGAGATGGGTGTGCCCGTGCAGCACCAGTTCGGCGCCGCCAAGATGCAGCGCTGCGCCGAAGCGGCGGATGCCGACCATGCGCTTGTAGCTCGCCGTGGCGCCGCGGATCGGCGGATGGTGGATCATCACCACGCGGCAGAGGCCGGCCTCATCCAGTTGCTTCAGCAGTTCAGCGAAGCGCCGCGCCTGGTTGCGGCCGAAATAGCCTGATGCCATGAAGGGCGGGGTCGCCGTTGCCGTCGACAGCCCGATCAGCGCCACCTGTCCGCGAATGCGCAGATAGGGGAAATTATGGCCATCGGCGCGCGGCATGTCCGGCGCCAGCCACGCCTGCCATTGCTCCATGGCTTCGTCGAGGGCTCCCGGCACATAAGCGTCATGATTGCCGGGTACGACCGAGACATCATGTGGCTTCGCAAAGGATTTCAACCACACGCCGGCGCCCTTGATCTCGGTGTCGGTCGCCAGGTTGACGAGGTCGCCGGTGATGGCAAGATGGTCGGGCGCGTGTTTGTGCAGATCGCGCAGAAGCTGGTCGAGCGTGTCGCCGAACAGGTGCTTGCGGCGGTTGCGCTGCCAGTTCATGTAGCCGGTGATGCGCTTGGACATCAGATCGAGAATAGACATATCCGGCAATGGCCCCAGGTGGATGTCGGATATGTGGGCAAGCGTGAACATGCCCGGACCATAGGCGGTCGGGGGACGAGGAGCAAGTGTCAAACATGACCGACGACGTCACCCCGCCCGAGATGAGTGCGCTTCGCTACCGCATCCTGACGCGTGTCGTGCACACAGTCTTCATCTTCATCAAGGGCATGACGATTGGCGTACGCGCGGCCTGTTTTGACGACCAGGGCCGGATCTTTCTCGTCCGCCATTCCTATATTCCCGGCTGGCACATGCCGGGCGGCGGTGTCGAGCGCTATGAGACGGTGCGCCAGGCGCTGGCCAAGGAGCTGAGGGAAGAGGGCAATCTGGAGCTCACTGCGCCGGCCGAACTCATCCATGTCTACTTCAACCGCCGCACATCGAAGCGCGATCACGTGGTCTTCTTCCGCTGCCGGGTGCGTCAAACGGCCCCACGCCTGAGGGACAGGGAGATCGTCGAGAGCGGCTTCTTCGCGCTGGACCAGCTACCCGAGGGCACGACCTCGGCGACACGCAGGCGGCTCAGGGAACTCGCCGGCGAAGCGGAGATCGAGGAGCTCTGGTAATCGGACGGTTGACAACGGGGCGCCAAGTGGTCGCGCCCTGCCGGTTGACAGCTACGAATGGACCACGGATAAGCGCGGCGTGGCACGTCCGTGCGGCCGGTGATCGTGTCCCGTGTCCGTGTTGAATTGGCGGAGCATGTCCAGGAGCTGGCTCATTTCGGCGGCCAAGGAGTCGCTTGCGGCATTGGACTCTTCGACCATGGCGGCATTCTGCTGCGTCACCTGGTCGATGCTGTTGACGGCCTCGTTGATCTCGCGCAGACCCGTGGATTGCTGATGCGAAGCCTCGACGATCGCCTTGACATTGCCGTCGATGCGCGCCACCTGCGAGACGATCTCAGACAGAGCCGCACCGGTTTGATTGACGAGTTTTACGCCGCTGCCGACTTGTTCGGAGGAAACGGTGATCAGCGCCTTGATCTCCTTGGCGGCCTTCGCCGAGCGTTGCGCCAGTTCGCGCACTTCCTGGGCGACGACGGCAAAGCCCTTGCCGGATTCGCCGGCGCGGGCGGCTTCGACACCGGCATTGAGTGCCAAGAGGTTAGTCTGGAAGGCAATCTCATCGATGACGCCGATAATGTTTGAGATTTCCTTCGAGGAATTCTCGATGCGACCCATGGCCTCGATCGCACTTTGCACGACCTCGCCCGATTTCTCCGCCGCCACGCGTGTCGCGCCCACGAGCTGGCCAGCTTCGGCGGCTCGGCTGGAGGAATCCGCTACGGTGGTCGTGACCTGTTCGAGTGCTGCAGCGGTCTCCTCGACCGCAGCGGCCTGCCTTTCGGTGCGCTCGGCGATTGCGCCGGAGCCCTCCTGCAAATGCTGGGCATTGGAGGAAATATTGCCGGCATTGTCCGAGATCGTCCTGACGGTTTCGCGCAGGCGATCGACGGCAAGGTTGAAGTCTGCCCGCGTCTTTTCCATGCTTGGCACGAGTGTGTCCTCGACCCGGGCCGTCAGGTTGCCCTGGGCGACCTCGGCGATCGCCTTGCCGAGCTTGTCGACCGAGGCCATGCGTTCGGTGACGTCGGTGGCGAATTTCACCACTTTCACGACTTTGCCGTTCTCGTCGAGAATAGGGTTGTAGGCTGCCTGGATCCAGACCGGGTTGCCGCTTTTGCCGTAGCGGACGAATTCGTTGGAAAAGAACTCGCCATTGGCAAGCTTCTTCCAGAAATTGCGATATTCCTCGGATTGGGCATAGGCGCGGTCGCAAAACATCGAATGGTGCTTGCCGACGATCTCTTCGAGTCGATAGCCGAGGCCGTCGCAGAAATTCTTGTTGGCGGTGAGGATCGTGCCATCCGGCTGGAATTCGATAACAGCCTGGGAGCGCGATATCGCTTCGAGTTTGCTCGAATCCTCCAGCGCCTGGCGCTTGCTCTCGGTGATGTCGGTGGCGATCTTGATGACCTTCACCGGCTTGCCATGATGGAAGACCGGGTTGTAGGACGCCTCGATCCAGATCGCCCGGCCGCCCCTGGCGAAGCGCTTGTACTGGCAACGGTCGAACCTGCCGGCCTTGAGATTGGCCCAGAATTCCCGGTATTCGGCGCTCTTCGCATAGTCCGGGTCGACGAACATGGAATGGTGCTTGCCGACGATTTCATCGAGCTTGTAGCCGAGCGCGTTACAGAAATTTTCGTTGGCGCCGAGGATGCAGCCATCCATGTCGAAAGTAATCACTGCCTGCGACGCGCTGATCGCCGCCATCTCGCGCTCGGCGCTGCCCCGTCCAAGATTGAATATCCCCATCACCGCTTCCCCTCAGCTGCATGAATCAGCGCATTATAGCCTTAGGGTATGCATTTATTGTTTAATGAAAGTTTCTCAGACAATGCTAATTTATATAATTAGAAATTTAGGGTACTTCAGATTATAAACCTTTGGTTTTGTAGTCGGGCTTCTCAAATAGCGCAGATAAACTGCGCTATTTCTTCTCCGGGCAAGACTGTCAATCCAATTGCTGCAACGGTCCGAGCGGTACGATTCCGTTCGGGTTTATTGTCTTGTGACTTCCGTAATAGTGATGCTTGATATGGTGGAAATTCACCGTATCCCTGACGCCGGGATGGTTGTAGAGATTACGCAAGTATCTGTAGAGATTGGGATAATCAACGATCCGGCGCCGATTGCACTTGAAATGGCCGACATAGACCGGGTCGAAGCGGACAAGCGTGGTGAAGAGCCGCCAGTCGGCTTCCGTGACCCGGTCGCCGAACAGGTATTTCTGCCCGTCCAGGCGTTGTTCAAGCCGGTCCAATGCCGGAAACAAAGCGTCGAAATTCCTCTCATATGCCTCTTGAGTTGTAGCAAAACCGCATTTGTAGACGCCGTTGTTGATCGAATCATAAATATAGGCGTTGAGCTCATCGATTTCGCCACGCAGTTCCTCGGGATAGAAATCGAGATTGCTGCCGGTGATGCCGTCGAAAGCGGAGTTGAACATACGGATGATTTCGGCTGATTCGTTGTTGACGATGGTGTTGGTCTGCTTGTCCCACAGCACCGGCACGGTCACGCGGCCGGAATAATGCGGATCGGCGCGGGTATAGATTTCCGACAGCGCCGAGGCGCCGAACAGATGATCGGGTGTGGCATCTTCCTCCGGTTTGAACACCCAACCCTTTTCCAGCATCAGGAAGTGCACGACCGAGACGGAGATATGGTCCTCCAGGCCCTTGAGCTTGCGGAAGATCAGCGTGCGGTGAGCCCACGGGCAGGCATAGGAGACATAAAGGTGATAGCGGCCGCTTTCGGGCTTGAAGCCGCCGCTGCCGGTCGGTCCGGGCGTCCCGTCCGGGGTGATGAAGTTGCGGAATTGCGAGGCGGCACGGATGAATTGCCCGCCGCTGTCCTTCGTATCGTACCAGGCATCATGCCATATGCCGTCGACCAACAGGCCCATGATCAGTCTCCTTGCGCTTTTTCCGTACATCGCAATCCCCATCGGATTTTGCGATAGCCAAAATGATGAACGCTGCGTTTTGGCTCTTGTTGCGCGGAAACTTTCCTGCTATCGGCCTTTCCACCTTAGCCGAAAGAGTTTTGCAAGGCATGACACTGCTGCGACGACCGCGATGATGTTTTCCCGCCCGCCATTCCGAATGCGCGGCGCGCCATCGCTATCGTTTGTTCAAATGCAGTGTCTTTTCCATGAAGAAGCATGACCTTGTCTACCTGACGGAAGATCCGTCCCATCACGATTCTATCGAGCTCATCAACGAGGAGGCCTTCGGCCCCGGCCGCTTCGCCCGCGCCGCCGCGCGGATTCGTGAGCAAGGACCACATGACATCTCGCTGTCTTTCATCTGCGCCGACCAGGGCGAGACGATCGCATCCGTGCGGATGACGCCTGTCATGGCGGGTGAGGTGAGGGGCCATCTGCTCGGCCCGCTCGCTGTCAGGCCATCGCACAAGAATATGGGTATCGGCCGTGAACTGGTGCGGATCGCGGTCGAGGCGGCGAAGCGCAGAGGTTCCGAGGCCGTGGTGCTGGTCGGCGACCCGCCCTACTATATGCCGCTCGGCTTCGAGAAGGTTACCTATGGAGCGCTGCAATTTCCGGCACCTGTCGATCCGGGCCGGGTGCTGGTGGTGCCAATCGCTGAAGATGCGCATGCCCGGCTCAAGGGCACGATCCATTGGCGGCCTGAGGAGAGGCATGCGGTTGAGGATGTCGAACCCGTCCTGACATTGAAGGCTGGTTGAAATCGACTGCGGAAAGATCAGGCAAACTACCAAAACGGCCGCCTGACTATCGCCCCTCGCGCCACCACGTCGAGCCGAGCGCCAGTCCGAGCAGGCCCAGTCCGAGGAAGCCGGCGAAGAGCGGCAGCGAGGTGACACCCTTCAATGTCGTCTCGTCGGTCATGCGGATGACCATGCGGTCGGGATCATCGATGCGGACCTTGCCATTGACGGTGAGAATCTGCGGGATGGTGACTCCATCAGCGCCATCGTCGAGACGTTTGACGATGCCCTTGTTGGCGGAGGCAAGAGGTTCGAGCTTTTTCGTGGTCGAGACCATTTCGCGGAATTCAGGCGCGTCGACGGCGCCGACATGGACGAGCGTGTTGAGGTCGCCGTCCCTGACCTCGTAGAGCCCATTGAGCGGCGTCTTCAACGTGCCCTTGTAGAGGCCGGGTTCGGAGCGCGACAGCGTCACCTCCACGGTGCTGCCATCCGGCTTCTTCAGGATCGCCTTGGGGACGGAATCGCCCAGCGTCTGGCGGGTGATCTCGATCTCATGGCCGAATGCATGGGCGGTCAGCGCTTCTTCTTCCAGCGCCGGCTCTTTCATCAGCCAATGGGCGATGCGACGATAGAGGTCGATATGCGGCCCGCCACCTTCAAAGCCCCGCGCCCAGAGCCAGCCCTGGTCGGACAGCAGCATGGCGACACGGCCTTCGCCATTGTGGGACAGCACCAGCAACGGGTCCTTGTCGGGCCCGTCCATGATCACATTGCCCTCGGGCGGGTTGACGTCGACGACGCGGAACCAGCGGCCCCAATGCGGCGGCTCGGTCTTTCCACCCTCCAGGCCGCGTGTGACCGGGTGGCGCTGGCCGAGTTCGGAAACGCGCGGATAGAAGGACTTGTTGACCATCTGGCCGGTCGGCATGGCCGGCAGCACGGAAGAAAGCGGCGTATAGGCGATCGATTCAGGTCCGGCATGTTCCGGTCCGGAGACCAGCAGCAGGGCGCCGCCTTCCTTCACATATTGGGCAATGTTGTCGTAATAGAGGATCGGCAGCACGCCGCGATGCTGGTAGCGATCGAAAATGATCAGGTCGAAGTCTTTGATCTTGTCGACGAACAGTTCGCGGGTGGGGAAGGCGATCAGCGACAATTCATTGATCGGGGTGCCGTCCTGCTTTTCCGGCGGGCGGAGAATGGTGAAGTGGACGAGATCGACCGAAGCGTCTGACTTCAGCAGATTGCGCCAGGCGCGCTCGCCGGCATGCGGTTCGCCGGAGACCAGCAGCACGCGCAGGTTCTCGCGGATGCCGTCGATCGTCTGGACGATGCGGTTGTTGATCGGCGTGACCTCGCCGGGGATTTCGTTGACCGCGACTTCGACGATGTTGCTGCCGGCGCGCGGCAGCTTGAAGGTGGCGACGCGATCGACGCCTGGTGTGGCGTCCAGGCGGTTGGTGACTTCGCCGTTGATCCGCACGGTGATCTCGGCCGGATCGTTGCGGCTGGTGCCGTCATCGACCACGCGCAGCGTCATCTGCTGGTCCTGGTTGACCAGACCGAAGCGCGGCGCCTTGACGATCTCGATGCGGCGATCGAATTCGCCGTCCTTGCCGGTGATCAGCGCATGCACGGGCGCGTCGATGCCGTCGAGCTTGTTGTTGGCCGGCAGGTCATGCACCTGGCCGTCGGTGACGGCGATCACCGCGCCGATGCGCGAGGGTGGGACATCTTCGAGTTCGTTGGCGAGATTGGAGAACAGCCGCGTCGAGGGCGTTTCCGAGCCCTCGTCGGCTGCGGCATTGATCACCCGTGTCTCGATGCCGTGGAACCGGCCAAGTGCGGCCCTGAGTGCCTCGACTGCCTTGTCGGTCTGGGCTTTGCGATCACCGACATCCTGGCTCTGGCTGCGATCGGCGGCAATGGCGACGATCGTCGGCAGCGGTTCGCGCTCCTCGTTGACGATCACTGGATTGGCGAGCGCGCCGATGAGCAAAGCAAGCGCTACGGCGCGCAAGATCATGCCGCGTTGGCGGCGATGGAGGCCGAAGCCAATGAAGAGAACGGCGATGACGGCGAGGAGGCCGATCAGGACGGGCTGCAGCAGCGGATTGAAAACCACGCTCATATCACTGCCCCAACCGTTCCAGCAGAGCCGGCACGTGCACCTGGTCCGCCTTGTAGTTGCCGGTCAGCATATACATCATGATGTTGACGCCGGTGCGATAGGCCATTTCGCGCTGGTTCTCGTCCGGCGGCACCATCGGCATCAGCGGTGCACCCATGTCACTTGTCGCCCAGGCGCCGGAGAAATCATTGCCGGTGATCATGATCGGCGTCACGCCATCGCCGGCGCGGACCGGCCGCGAGGGATCGGACTTCGTCGTTTGCGCCTCGACCCAGAGCGGGCCGCCTGAGTAGCGGCCAGGGAAGGATTTCAGCAGGTAAAAGGCCTTGGTCAGCACATGGTCGGAGGGCACCGGCTCGAGCGGCGGCACGTCGATATTGGCGAGGATGGCGCGCAGCCGGTCGGTGTTGGGGCTGACGCGGCCCATGGCGGTCATCGCCGATTCCTGGTCCTGGGTGTCGAACAGCACGGTGCCGCCGGCGCGCATATAGGCGTCGATGCGGCTGATCGTTTCCTCGGACGGCATTTTTGCGGTCGCATGCACCGGCCAATAAAGGATCGGGAAGACGGAGAGCTCGTCCTTGGAAATATCGACGCCCACGGGGTCTCCGGGCTCCAGCGTGGTGCGGTAATAGAGATAGTCGCTCAGCCCCTGCAGACCGCGCTGGGAAAGGTGGTCGACATCCTCTTCGCCTGTGATCACGTAGGCGAGATGCGTCTTGTCGAGCCGTGACATCAGCACATCGTCGCCGGGTTTGGAATCATCGGCACGGGCGCTGTCAAAATGGCCGAACGTGGCGCCGGCGGCGATGAGAAGCACGGCGGCTGCCGCGGTCGCCCGGCGGGCGAAAGCACCGCCAAGCAGCAGCATGGCAAGCGTGTCGGCCAGTGCCAGAATGACGGCTGCCGTGATCAGCCAGGGCTTCAGCGATACGGAATCATCGCCGGTAAAGCTGCTTTCCAAGACTTTCAAATCGTTCGGCAGGGCGATCGGCTGCAGCTTTGCGTCTTCCGGCAACAGGTTGAGCGCCTCAAAACCGTCCTCGCCGCCATAGAGGCCAGGCGGATTGATGAAGGAGGCGATCACCGGCTTGCCGGGTTCGATCGGCTTGGCAAGGCCTTTTTCCGTGGTCAGCACGCCCTTGGCGTTGAGCAGCCGGTAGGGCGGCAGCACGGTCTTGCCATCGGCGGTCTGGGTGCCGGCGGTGCTGTGCGACAGCTGCACGATCCGGCGCAGCATTTCAACGAAGTCGCCAGACAGCGGCAGGTTCGACCAGGAGGATTCGGCGCTGACATGGAAGAGCACGATCCGGCCGGCATTGATCTTGCGGGCGGTCACCAGTGGCGTGCCGTCGGTGAGGCTGGCCCAGGTCATCGATTGTAGGTCCGGCGACGGCTCGGCCAGAACCTGGCGGTTGACCAGCACGCCCTTTGGCGGCGTCAGGCCGGCAAACGGGCTCGATTGCGGGAACGTGTCGAGCGGCTGCGGCGAGGCCCAGGACATGGCGCCGCCGAGCGCGCGCTCGCCTTCGCGGAGGCGGACGGGGATCAGCGGGTCGCCGGTCGGGGCGGCGGCCAGGCGCGGGCCGGCGAAGCGCACCAGTGTGCCGCCCTTGTCAATCCAGTCGGTCAGCGCCTTCTCTGCCGAGGGCGGCATGCGGCCGATATCGGCCAGCACGATCATCGATGGGCGCGTCTTGATCAGGTCGGGAATGGCGGTGGCGAGGTCGTTGCTCTTGGCCTCTTCAAGATTGGCGAAGGGCGACAGCGCGCGGCTGATATAATAGAGCGGCGACAATAGCGGCTGGCTGCGATCGGCGGATTCGCCGGAGATCAGGCCGACGCTGCGGCGCTTAAAACTGTCGTCGAGCAGGTGCACCGAGCCGGCGGTGTCGTAGCCGTCGATGGAGAGCCGGGCATAGTCGTTGCGCAGTTCGAAGGGCGCTTCGATCGAGCTCTCGGCCGTGCGCTCGCCTGGCTTGAAGTCGAGCTTGGCGGTGCCGACGACGCGGCCCTGGATATCATGGGCGGAGACGTTAACGATTTGCGGCTGCGTCGCTTCCAGGCGCGTGGCGTCGATCGTCAGGCGTTCGGCGGAGTTGACCGCTTTGGTGATGGCGATTGCATCCGGGTTCTGGCGGCCGATCAGGTGGACCTCGCCTGGCGCCAGCACCTTGAGCGCGTCGTAGAAGGCGGCATCCTTCGATGACTGGATGCCGTCGGTGATGAAGGCGAGGGTGCCGGGCTTTTCGTCCTTGAAGGCGGTCTGCAGGGCACCGACCACGCGGTCGCGATCGGCGGGCAGCGGCTCGGGTTTTGCTGCAGCGAGCATCTTCATTGCATCGTCGGCATGCTTGAAGGTCGCGTCATGGGCGCTGTCGGCGGTGAAAACAAGGCTCACCGGTGCGTCGCTGGCATCAGCCTCGCGGATCAGCATTTCGGCCGTGTGGCGGCGCTTTTCGAAGCTCGGTGCGCTTGCCCAACTGTTGTCGAGCACGATGGCAAGCGGACCTTTCCCGCCAACCAGGGCGGCATTGGGATTAATGACCGGGCCGGCAAGCGCGATGATCAAGGCAGCGGCGAGCAGCAGGCGCAGTGCGAGCAGCCACCAGGGCGTCGTCGCCGGCGTTTCCTCGCGACGGGTGAGTGCCAAAAGGATGCGGAAGGGCGGGAAGACTTCACGCTCGGGCTGCGGCGGCGTGATCCTCAGCAGCCACCAGATCACCGGCAAAGCGGCAAGCGCGATCAGGACCAGCGGTGCGGTGAAAGCGAGGGTACCCATCGGTCAGTGGCCCCCGATTGCGGCACGGCCCGGCTGGCCGGAGAGATAGGTGTGCACGGCCACGAGCGCCTCGGAGGCGAGCCGGCCGGTATTGTGGGCGATGAAATTCCAGCCCATATGCTGCAATCCTTCACGCAAGGCATCGCGGCGGGCAAAATAGATGGCGCGATATTCCTCCTGCAGTGCTTCTGAGCGGCCGGAGAGGAATTTCGCACCCGTCGCGGGGTCGCGGAATTCGACGCGGCCGGCATAGGGGAAGGTTTCTTCCGCGGGGTCGGCGACTTCGACGACATGACCGCGCAGGCCGCGACGGGAGAGGGGCTGCAATCCGGTGAGCACGTCCGGCACCGGCTCGAGGAAGTCACCGAACAGAACAATGTCGCTCGACCCCCGGATCATGCGTGTATCCGGCAATGTGTCTGTGGGATCGGCAAGGGCAAGCGCATGGGCAAGCCTTTCAGCCGCGTTGCGCGCGGCGACGGGCTCCATAACCCCTGGGCAGCCGATCCGTTCCCCGGAGCGGGCCATGATCTCTGCCGTCGCCAGCATCAGCACCAGCGCCCGGCTTTCCTTGGAGACATTGCCGAGGGTGGATTTGTACATCATCGACGGCGACAGGCTGGCCCAGAGCCAGATCGTGTGCGCCGCTTCCCATTCGCGGTCGCGGATATAGGTGTGGTCGTCGCGGGCCGAGCGGCGCCAGTCGACGCGCGACAGGCTGTCGCCTTCGACGAAGGGTCGAAACTGCCAGAAATTCTCGCCGACGCCGCGCTTCTTGCGGCCGTGCCAGCCGGCAATCACCGTATTGGCAATGCGGCGCGCCTCGACCAGGCAATCGGGCAGCGTGCGCGCACGCTCGCGCGCCCGGGCGAGGGCAGCACCCGGCGTGGTCGGCGTGACGGTCTGGCCAATCGGAGCCAACTTCTTTTCGTGTCCTTAGTTTCGCAGCGGCTCGACCAGCCGGGAAATCACGTCCTTCATCGTTACGCCATCGGCGCGCGCGGCGAAGGTCAGGGCCATGCGATGCTGCAGCACGGGACCGGCAAGCGCAATGACATCGTCGATCGACGGTGCGAAGCGGCCTTGATAGAGCGCGCGTGCGCGGGCGGTCAGCATCAGCGACTGGCCGGCGCGCGGGCCGGGACCCCAGGCGATACGGCTGTTGGCGAGCTCGTTGCCTTCGCCGGGGCGGGCGGAGCGGACGAGCTTCAGGATCGCCTCGACCACGCTTTCCGGTACCGGCATACGGCGGATCAGCGTCTGGATTTCCATCAGCCTGGAGGCATCGATGACGCGCGAGGCCTGCGCTTCGGTCACGCCGGTGGTTTCGAGCAGGATGCGGCGTTCGGCATCGAGATCCGGATATTCGACATCGATTTCCAGGAGAAAGCGGTCAAGCTGGGCTTCGGGCAGCGGATAGGTGCCTTCCTGCTCCAGCGGGTTCTGGGTGGCGAGCACATGGAAAGGCTGCGGCAGGTCATAGCGCTGACCGGTGATGGTCACATGGTATTCCTGCATGGCCTGCAGCAACGCTGACTGGGTGCGCGGGCTGGCGCGGTTGATTTCGTCTGCCATCAACAGTTCTGTGAAGACAGGACCCTTGACGAAGCGGAAGGAGCGGCGGCCGGCTTCGTCCTGGTCCATCACTTCGGAACCGAGGATATCGGAGGGCATCAGGTCGGGCGTGAACTGGATGCGGTTGGTGGCAAGGCCGAGAACGGTGGCCAAAGTCGCAACCAGCCGGGTCTTGGCGAGGCCGGGCACACCGACCAGAAGCGCATGGCCGCCGGCGAGCACGGCGAGCACCGTCTGCTCGACCACCTTCTCCTGGCCGAAGATCACCTTGCCGGTTTCGGTTTTGATGAGCGCGATGTCGGCGAGGGCTTTCTCGGCTTCGGCCGCAACGGCCTTTTCGTCGATGGCACCATCCACCGGTGTCAATGCGCCCATGAAATTCTCCTGGTCCACACGTTTGAAGTTCGAATCGAAATAACCACTTGTGTTGTGTTGCTTTCTAAACTGACAGGGGTATCAACGGCTGACAAGCGCGATTCCGATCAAGATTGCGTATGCCTTATGCACCGGCAATGAGGACAGAAGAATGGCAGGCGGCCAAATTAGCGCGCAGACGAATGCCGGCGATCTGGCCTCGCTGATCGCGCGTGCGGCGGCCGATACCAATGATCCCAGCAAAGGCCTGCCGCCGGTCGACAGATGGAATCCGCCGTTCTGCGGCGATATCGACATGCGCATCCGCACCGACGGGACATGGTTCTATATGGGCACGCCGATCGGCCGGCACCCCCTGGTTCGGCTTTTTTCCACGGTGCTGCGGAAGGACGAGGACGGTAAAACCTATCTCGTCACGCCGGTCGAAAAAGTGGGCATACAGATCGAGGATGCGCCGTTCCTCGCCGTCGAAATGGCCGTGACAGGAACGGACGAGGGGCAGAGGCTCACGTTCCGCACCAATGTCGGCGATGTCGCGGAAGCCGGGCCTGACCATGAGTTGCGCTTCGAGATCGCCGGCGAAAACCAGGAGCTCAAGCCCTATCTGCATGTCCGCGGCCGGCTGGAAGCGCTGGTGTCGCGGCCGGTCATGTACGATCTCGTGGAACTCGGCGAGGAGATCGATATCGACGGCCGGCGGATGTTTGCCATCCGCTCCGCTGGCGTGCTCTTCCCGGTCATGCCGGTCGACGAGCTGGAAAGATTGTCGAGATGAAGCCACATCCGGCGCTGTCAGCCGTTCCGCGCTATTCGGCCGAGGAGTTCCGTCGCCGCGCCGAAGTGCATATCGCGGGGGCGCCGGGCGATTTCCTGCAGTATGGAGACTACAAGCTCAATGCGGGCACCGAGCTTGGCCTCGAAACCATGGATCTGAAGGATGCGGCGGTCCTGATCGGTGTCGTGGAACAGGATGACGATGCGCGGGTGATCTTCACCCAGAGGACATCGACACTGAGGAAACATTCCGGCCAGATCGCCTTTCCTGGCGGCAAGCTCGATTCCGGCGAGACGCCGGAAATTGCGGCTCTGCGCGAGGCGGAAGAGGAGATCGGGCTGGCGCGGCATTTCGTCGACGTGATCGGCCATCTGCCGTCGATCCCTGTCATGTCGGGTTTTCGCATCACGCCGGTTCTCGCGACTGTGCGGCCTGGGTTCGAACTGACGCTCAATCCCGACGAGGTCGAATTCGTCTTCGATGCACCGCTGTCTTTTCTGATGAACCCGGTCAATCACAGGCGGGAGCGCCGAAAGTTTGGCGAGCGGGAATGGTATTACTACGTCATGCCCTATGAGGATCGCCGCATCTGGGGGATCACCGCCGGTATCGTCCGGTCCGTCTATGAAAGGCTTTATGAATGACCAGCATTGCCGGCCATGCCTGGTTCCAGGACCCGGCCCTGCAACGGGTGCTGAGCTTGCTCAACGATGAGAATGGCGAGGCCCGGATTGTCGGTGGGGCCGTGCGCAACAGCCTTATGGGCCTGGCGGTCAGCGACATGGACATTGCCACCACGCTTCTGCCGGACGTGGTGATCGAGCGCGCCGAAAAGGCTGGCGTCAAATGCGTGCCCACCGGCTTGAAACACGGCACGGTGACGCTGGTCATCGACAGCCGGCCCTTCGAGGTGACGACGCTGCGCCGCGACGTCGAGACCGACGGCCGGCATGCGACCGTGGAGTTCACGCGCGACTGGAAGGCCGATGCCGAGCGGCGCGATCTGACGATCAACGCGCTCTATGCAGACAAGGACGGCATGGTGCACGACTATGTCGGCGGGTTGCAGGACATAGAGACGGCGACGGTCCGATTCATCGGCTCCGCTACAGATCGGATCGCCGAGGACTACCTGCGCGTACTGCGCTTCTTCCGCTTCTTTGCCATTTATGGCCGCGGCCGGCCCGATGCCGAGGGCCTGCGCGCCAGTGCGGCGGCGCGCAAGAAGCTCAGTTCGCTTTCTGCCGAACGGGTGTGGAGCGAAATGAAGAAGCTCCTGGGTGCCGCCGATCCGTTCCGGGCGCTGCTCTGGATGCGCACTGCGGGCGTGCTCACCGAAATCCTGCCGGAGACGGAAAAGTGGGGCATTGACGGTATTCCGGGCCTCATGCTTGCCGAAAGTAAATTCGGCTGGGTAGCGAACCCGATGCTTCGGCTCGAGGCAATCGTGCCGCCGGTCGCCGATCGGCTGAACGCCATGGCGGAGCGGCTGAAGATGTCGGGTGCCGAGCGGAAATTCCTGCAGCAGTTTGCGGATTTTCCTGATGTGGCTGAGACTATCTCTGAAGCGCAGTTCCGTATCCTGCTCTATGAAAACGGGCCGGAAGGCGCAATTGCCCGACTGAAGCTCAAGATTGCTTCGGCGGTGGCGAAAGGCGACGACGATTTCGAGGCTCTCGGACGCATCGCGGCGTTCGGAAAGCTTTTGAAAATCGCTGAAACCTGGCGGAAACCCGTGTTTCCGCTGAAGGGCTCGGATCTGATCGAACGGGGCATATCCCCCGGCCCCGAAATGGGAGAGGTTCTCAATCGTCTCGAACGCGCATGGATCGCATCCGATTTTCAACGCTCAAAGGAAAATCTTCTGGCGACGCTGACGTCTTAAGAAGCCAACGTCGCTTCCACGTTCAATTTACACGGCCTCAGCCGTGCGAAAAGTCCGGCATCGCCCAAGCATTGAAGCAATCCGAACCCTTGGCGCTCGCCGGAACGTTCTTATTGTCGTTGTCGGCTGCCTTGGGATTGAAACGCTCGAAATAGGAGATGCGGTCGATGAAGTCGAGCGACGCAGGGTCAAGCGGCTTCTCCGTCGCCTTGGCCTGATTGATCGTCTTATTGTCTTGCACAGTCATGATTACCTCCTCCGGCGCATCACGAACGAAATGATTCATAGCATACTTTTGTTCCATTAGCATGACGCAGGATACGAAATGTTTTTTATCCACTGGTTTTGAACCATTCGGCCGGCAACCTGAATTTTACATTCCCGCTGTCGGCCGCCATTGATCCAGATCAAGCATGATGCGGTGTTCGCCGGCCGAGTGATTCAAGGCCAGCGCACCACGGGCGGAAGCGACGATAGGATGGCTTCGACATTGCCGCCGGTCTTCAGTCCGAAGGTCGTGCCGCGGTCGTAGAGCAGGTTGAATTCGACGTAGCGCCCGCGGCGGACGAGTTGCTCGTCCCTGTCTTCCTCAGTCCAGGGCGTGTTAAAATTGTCGCGCACGATCTTGGGATAGATGACGCCGAAGGCACGGCCGATCTCGCGAGTCAGCGCGAAATCGGCGTCCCAGCCGCCGGCCGTATCGTCGGAATGCTGCCAGTCGTAGAAAATGCCGCCGATGCCGCGCGCTTCATTGCGATGCTTGAGGAAGAAATACTCATCGCACCATGTTTTGAATTTCGGATAGTCCGCGACAGGATGCCGGGAGCAGGTGATCTCCAGCCCGCGATGGAAGATGCGCGAATCCGCATCCTCCTGGGTGCGGCGGCGCTCCAGCACCGGCGTCAGGTCGGCGCCGCCGCCGAACCACCAGGAACTGGTGACCACCATGCGGGTGTTCATGTGAACGGCCGGGACATTGGGATTGACCGGATGGGCAATCAGCGAAATTCCCGACGCCCAGAAGCGCGGGTCGTCATTGGCACCCGGCATCTGCTGGCGGAACTCGGCCGAAAATTCGCCATGAACGGTGGAAGTATGGATCGCCGCCTTTTCGAAGACCCGGCCTTCGAGCGTCGACATCGTGCCGCCGCCGCCGCGCCCGTCCTGGCGCTGCCATGGCTTGCGGACGAAGCGCCCTGCAGGCAGGTCGGAAAGCGGGCCGCTGAGCTCGTCTTCGAGCGCCTCGAAACTGGCGCAGAGATGGTCGCGCAGGCTTTCGAACCACAGGCGGGCGGTTTCCTGCTTTTCGGCGATATCGGCCGGCAGGCCGGTGGGTAGAACGGGTCGTTCCATAGTCTGTCAAATTCCATCAATCAGATGCGGCGAGAACTGGGTTAACTTGAACGAAAATTGTAAACGCAAAATCAACCATTGGTTCCGATAGTTTGAAAGTGGCGAATTTTTTTTGCCGACTTTAAGCGTTTGATAGAACATCGGGCTTAATTCCAGACATACGGTCCTGCATGGTGCCCTGTCTACGAGTGCGGGAGGTATTCGGAATTTCGTCGCACTGATCCATGATGGGAACCAGCGCGACGGGGCGCAGGAAGGAAGGCCTAAGGCCCCTGGTCTTGGGCAGAATTTAGGCGGTCAGGTTGAACATGTCATTTAACTGGTTCAAGAAGCAGGACAAGGATGCGGCAAGCGGCAAGCTTTCCGATCGTCGGACTGCGCCCGATGTGCTCCAGGGAAGTGATGCCGGCCGGTTCGACGTCATCCAGGCTCTTGCCCGATACAATGCCCGCCGCGTCAAACAGATGATCGTGGCGATCAATCTGTTGGTCGTCCTATCGATTGTCAACAATCTAATCTTCGACCGCGGTATTTGGTTAACCGCTGCCGCTGCCCTGACTTTCGGTGTGCTGTTCGTGGCACGCCGCTACTATGACAGCGACCGGCCGACAGCGGCGCAGTTCATCTTCATCTGGACGATCTTCACCGCCGTCACCTATATCACCTGGCAGGGCGACGGCCTGCGCGATCAGATCATTCTCGGCAATTCCATCTCGCTGGTGTTTACCGCCATCCTGGCAACACCCAGGCATTTCGCCATCATGTATCTGGCAGTCATTGCCAACGCCATCGCGCTTGGCGTGGCCAATGAATACCACTGGGTCGACTATGGCCAGTTCTATTTCGACTGGTCGAATGTCGGCGATGCCGTGCTGCTTTATTCGGTCACGGCGGTGACTGTGTTCATGCTCGCCAATGACATGCGGCATCTGCTCTCACGCTACAACAGCGAATATCGCAAAGCCAAGGCTTCCGAGGACGAGATCTACCGGCTCGCCAATCACGACACGCTGACTGGCCTGCCCAACCTGTTCATGGCCGAGAAGAAATACCGCGACGAGCATTCGGCTGCCAACAGCCCCAAATGCACGCTGTTTATGATCGGGCTCGACAATTTCAAGACCGTCAACGACTCGCTCGGCCACGTCTTTGGCGATAGCGTGCTGAAGACCATTGCGGAGCGGTTGCTCAGCATTGCGACGCCGGATTGCTTCATCTTCCGCATCGGCGGCGACGTGTTCGGCATCATGACCTCGCGTGCGGTCACGCCTGAAGCTGTGGCCGAAATGGCGGAGGTGATTCGCAAGAAATGCTCCGAGCCGCTTGGATCCGGCCATCAGTTCATCCTGCTTACCTGTTCGATCGGTGCCGCAATCCGCGAGGAGGTCGCCACGAATTTCGAGCGCCTGCGCCGCGAAGCCGATATTGCCATGAACAAGGGCAAGAGCTCGGGACGCAATGTCTTCAAGCTCTATGACGAGACGATGAGCAGCCAGACCATGGCCTCGGTATCGATGGCGGCCAAGCTGAAGACGGCCATCGACAAGAAGGAATTTCGACTGTTCTTCCAGCCGAAGCTCGAGCTGGAAACCGGCAAGATCCATGGCGCCGAGGCCTTGCTCCGGTGGTTCCCCGACGAGGCAACGGTGCCGGTGCGTCCGGACCTCTTCATCCCTGTCGCCGAGTCGACCGGCATGATCGTCGAAATCGGCGAGTGGGTGATCCGCGATGCCTGCATGCAGTGCAAGCGCCTGCAAGAGCTCGGCGCGCCCGATTTCTCCATGGCCGTCAATATCTCGGCGGTGCAGTTCAAGCGCGGCAATCTGGAACATATCGTCCTCGATGCACTGGAGGCGAGTGGGCTTGCGCCGCAGTTCCTCGAACTCGAGCTGACAGAATCGCTGCTGCTCGAGGACGAATACGACATCAAGGGCCAGATCAGCCGTTTGGCCGAGAAGGGCATTTCCTTCGCCGTCGACGATTTCGGCAAGGGCTATTCGAACCTGGGCAACCTTTCCAAGTTCGACGTCGAGGTCCTGAAGATCGACCAGTCCTTCGTCTTCCAGATGTTCGACACGCCGCAAAACGCCGCCCTGGTGGAGGCCATCGTCAGGATGGCCAAGTCGCTGGGCTTGAAGATTGTTGCGGAAGGCGTCGAGAACCAGCGTGCGGCCAATATTCTCGGCCTGCTGGGCGTCGATTTCGGCCAGGGTTACTACTGGGCCAAGCCGCTGCCGATCGAGGATTTCATCGGCTTCACCGGCATCGGCAAGATGAATACGGCGATCCGGGCCTGAGCGCGCGGTTCACCTCAACTCGCAAAACCCACCTGTCGCAGCGCTTCGCCGGCAATCATCGCCGCCGACATGGCAACATTGATCGACCGCTGGCCTTCCACCATCGGGATCAGGATGCGTGCGTTCGCCGCCTCATGGACATGTTCGGGCACACCGGCGCTCTCGCGGCCGAAAAGCAGGATGTCGTCCGGCGCAAACTCGAAATCGACGTAGGGCATGGCCGCCTTGGTCGATGCAAGGACGAGACGTCGGCCCGCGCCGGCGCGCCACGCCTCGAAATGCTGCCAGTCGACATGGCGGGTGAGGAGCACGGTGTGCAGGTAGTCCATGCCGGAGCGCCTGAGGTTGCGATCCGACGTGTCGAAGCCGGCCGGCTCGATGATGTCCACGGTCAGTCCAAGACAGGCTGCCAGTCGCAGGATCGTGCCGGTATTGCCGGCAATATCAGGCTGGTAGAGGGCAATAGAGAGCTTGGGCATGGTAGGCCTGATCCGGGTTGGCAGCGCTGGGATGCGGTAGACGGTCTGTGCCTATTTGGCAACATCCCCTCCGGCATCACCACATTCTGCCGAAAGTTTGGGCAAGGCTCTGGCGATCTGGCAAAAATCAGGTTATTGAAGCGCATCTCCAACACGAAGGAAAAGGAGGCCGTTATGGATATTGTAACCCACGCTTGGCGCCTCCGCCGGATGACCCCATATTCATCCTGAATTTCAATTCCTTCGCCTTCTGAAAATCATCGATTGACATTTGCAGCATGGCTTTTGCTGCGATTTTCTTGCCGATCGGCCCCGGGAGACATGCCGATCATGTCTCTTCTCTGGAGAGCTTCAAAATGTTCGCCTGGTTCGAAAAACGCGTAAACCCCTATCCGTCCGAAGAGCCGACACGGCCACCGGAAGGGCTGTTCCCATTCATCATGCACTATTCGCGTCCCGTCCTTTGGTGGCTGGTCGGCATGGCGATGGCAACCGCTCTGATCGGCGTCGGCGAAGTGATTATGTTCAATTTCCTCGGCCAGATCGTCGATTGGCTGTCGAAATCCGATCCGAAGACTTTTCTGGACAAGGAAGGCTGGCGGTTGCTCTGCATGGGCCTGTTTGCCGGTATCGGCCTGCCAAGCCTGGTCATCCTGCAGGCCTTCATGATCCATCAGGTCCTGCTCGGCAACTATCCGATGATCGGCCGCTGGCAGATGCACCGCTATCTGCTGCGGCAGAGCATGAGCTTCTTTGCCAACGAGTTTGCCGGACGCGTCGCGACCAAGGTGATGCAGACATCGCTCGCCGTGCGCGAAGTGGCGATGAAGGTGCTCGACGTCTTCGTCTATGTGTTGAGCTATTTCATCTCGATGTTCGTCATCATCGGTTCGGCCGATTGGCGGCTGATAGGCCCGCTGGGGCTGTGGCTGATCGTCTATTCGTCGATCCTCTGGTTCTTCATTCCGCGTCTCCGCAAGATTTCCGAGCGGCAGGCCGATGCGCGTTCGAGCATGACCGGCCGCATCGTCGACAGCTACACCAATATCGCGACGGTAAAGCTGTTTTCGCATGCCGGTCGCGAGGAGGACTATGCGAAGTCGGCGATGGATGAATTCCTGCACACCGTGCATGGCCAGATGCGCTATGTGACGATGTTCCAGGCGCTCGTCTATTTCAACAATGCGGTTCTGGCATTGCTGACGGCGGGACTGTCGATCTGGTTCTGGATGCATGGCTCGATCTCGACCGGCGTGATTGCCGTGGCGATTTCGCTGGCGCTGCGCGTCAACGGCATGTCGCAGTGGATCATGTGGGAAGTCTCGGCGCTGTTCGAGAATGTCGGCACCGTCTATGACGGCATGGCAATGCTGTCGAAGAAGCAGGAGATCAGCGACGTCGAGGACGCCAAACCCCTTGCCGCGCCGAAGGGCCGGATCGAGTTCGACCGCGTCAATTTCCACTACGGCAAAGCCAAGGGCGTGATCAGCGACATCACCCTTTCGATTCAGCCGGGTGAGAAGGTCGGCTTGGTCGGCCGGTCTGGCGCCGGCAAGACGACGCTGATGAACATCCTCTTGCGTTTCTACGACATCGAGAGTGGGCAGATCCGCATCGATGGCGAGGATGTCAGCCGTGTGACGCAGGATAGCCTCAGGAGCAAGATCGGTGTGGTGACGCAGGACACCTCGCTGCTGCATCGCTCCGTGCGCGATAACATCGCCTATGGCAAGCCGGGCGCCAGCGACGCCGAGGTGATCGAGGCGGCAAAGCGGGCGAACGCCTGGGACTTCATCGAGAGCCTCGTCGACCCGCAGGGCCGCGTCGGGCTCGATGCCCAGGTCGGCGAACGTGGCGTCAAGCTATCAGGTGGACAGCGGCAGCGCGTCGCGATCGCCCGCGTCTTCCTCAAGGACGCGCCGATCCTGGTGCTGGACGAAGCGACTTCGGCGCTCGACTCGGAAGTCGAACAGGCGATCCAGGAGAACCTGTTCGAGCTGATGGAGGGCAAGACGGTGATCGCGATCGCCCATCGTCTGTCGACGCTGACGGAAATGGATAGGCTCGTCGTGCTCGACAAGGGTGTGATCCGCGAGGAGGGCACGCATGCCGAACTCGTTGCCAGCGGCGGCATCTATAGCGACCTCTGGCGCCGGCAATCCGGCGGATTCATCGCGGACGATGCAGAGGCAGAGGTCGAGGCGGCTGCGGAATAGAAGGTCGAAGCCGCTTGAGGGTAAAGAAATGCCGGGGTGAGAGCTCCGGCATTTTTATTCGGCCGCCTCGGAGGCGGTGTCCTCGTTGTCACCAGTCATTTTCTGGCGCTCGGCCTCGACTACCGCCAGTGATCGTACGGATAAAACAAGCCCTAGCGATTTCAGTACGGCTATCGTTGATTTTAGGCTGGGATTGCCTTCCTCACTGAAGGAGCGGTAGAGCGCCTCACGCGCGAGACCGGTCTCGTCAGCGATCTTGGACATACCCTTGGCGCGGGCGGCGACCCCGATGGCATGCACGATGTAGCCTGTATTATCGGTCTCGAATGCGTCATTCATAAAAACTTCGACGGCTGCGTCGGAAGTGAGCGCTTCGGCCGGATCGTAGGGAACGAATTTTTCTTTCATTTCAATAATCTCGCATACCGGCCAATTCTTTGGCTCGCTTTATGTCACGTGCTTGGCTGCTCTTGTCGCCGCCACAAAGCAGAATGATCATTTCTCTGCCGTGCATCTGAAAGTAGATTCGATAACCCGGTCCGTAGTGAATCTTCAATTCGCTTACGCCTTCACCCACAGGTCGAACATCGCCCATCAACCCGTAGCGGAGTTTATCCAACCTTGCGGCAATGAAAGCACGCGCCAGCCGATCGCGCAAACCCGTTTCCCACTTCCGGTATGTTTCCGATTGGACAATCTCATACATCAATGTAACCTATAAATCACAATATATCAACCGACCGCGACTCTGCCTCCCATCTCATCTTCTATATGTGCCCGGATGATCGCCTCGAACGACGCATCCGCCCGGAACCCCAATTCCAGCGCCCGGCGCGGGTCGTACTGCTCAGCCCATCCTCCGACGATCCGCTGAATGGTCTCGTCCGGCTCCCGCCGAATCAGGCTGACGGCCTTTTCACCGGCAACCTTCCTCAGTGCTTCGATCTCGTCGCCGACGGTGGCGGAGACGCCGGGCATGGAAATGCTGCGGTCGTTGCCGAGCCGGCTTGTATCGAGGCCGGCGGCGTGGATGAGGAAGCCGACGGCGGAGCGGGGGGAGGCGTGCCAATGCCGTACGGTGTCGGCCACGGGCAGGATCGCTTCGACGCCGTTGAGTGGTTCGCGGATGATGCCGGAGAAGAAGCCGGAGGCGGCGCGGTTGGGTCTGCCGGGCCGCACGCAGATGGTCGGCAGGCGGATACCGACGCCGTCGACGAAGCCTTTGCGGCTATAGTCTGACAGCAGCAGTTCGCAGATTGCCTTCTGCGTGCCGTAGCTGGTGGCGGGCGTCAGGTGGAATTCATCGGGGATGATTGCGGGGAAGGGCGGGCCGAAAACGGCGAGCGAGGAGGTGAATACCAGGCGCGGCTTGTAGCCGTCCGAAAGATGGGCGAGCCGAATGGCTTCGAGCAAGTGCAGCATGCCGTCCATGTTGATGCGGTAGCCCTTCTCGAAATCCGCCTCAGCCTCGCCGGAGACGATCGCGGCAAGGTGAAAGATCACGTCGGGACGAATGTCGACCAGCTTCTGGATCTCGCCCGCGTCGGAAAAATCGCCGCTCCGGACATCGGCCTGGCCGGAAAATCCGGCTGGACTGTCCGCTGGCACGACATCAGCGAGCGTGAGACGGTCGATTGTCTTGCCGTCGAGTGCGCCATCCCTGACCAGCCTGTCGGTGAGCTTGCGGCCGATCATGCCGGCGGCGCCGATTGTCGCGATATGCATGGAAATTCCTCCGATGATTTGTCATACCAATAGAGCCGCCCGACAAGACTTTGCAAGCATAGGCGACACGCCGCAGTCCATGTCTTTGCCGCGCCACAGAATCCGCCTATATCCTGCCCATGATCTTTCGCCGCGTCGCTCAATTCTTCGAAACCTGGATCGATCCATTCCGCCCAAGGCCGAGTTATCGGCCGCCGGAAAGCACGCTCGCCTTCATCTGGTATTATGTGTCGCAGGCCAAAGGGCCGTTCCTGGCGATGCTGGTGCTCGGCGGCATCACCGCGATGCTGGAGGCGGCGCTCTTCTGGTTCACGGGCGGGTTGGTCGACATTCTCGATAGCGTCGGGCCGCACAAGGGGTGGAGTGGTCTCTTTCAGACGCATGGGCTGGAAATCCTCGGCATGGCCTTCGTGGTGATGGGCGTGCGCTTTGCGGCAATCGCACTCAATGCCCTGGTCGAAGAGCAGACCGTGGTGCCCGGTTTCTTCAACCTGACGCGCTGGCAGGCGCATGTGCATATCTCGCGCCAGTCGCTGACCTTCTTCCATAATGATTTTGCCGGCCGCATCGTTGCCAAGGTCTGGTCCGGCGGGCAGGCGGTCGGTGATCTCATGGTGTCGCTGATGCAGGTCGCCTGGTTCATGGTGATCTACACGCTGACGACGGTGTTGCTTGTAACGCGCCTCGACTGGCGGCTCGGCGCGATCATTGTCGCCTGGATCGTCATCTTCCTTTGCCTGGCGCGTTACTACGTGCCGTATGTGCGCAAACATGCGCGCGACACAGCGGAAGTTTCCTCCATGCTCAACGGGCGGCTGACGGATTCCTATTCCAATATCCAGACGCTGAAACTCTTCGGCCGCGAGGAGGACAATGATCGCTATATCCGCGACGGCTTCGATATCTTTCAGCAATCGCTGATACCCTTCACACGCTATCTGACCAGCGTGCGCTCGTCGCTTGCTTTCCTGTCGGGGGTGATGATCACGGCAGTTGGAGCTATGACGATCCAACTCTGGCTGGACGGGGCGATCACCACCGGCTCAGTTGCCTTCACGCTTGGTCTGGTGCTGCGCCTGAACATGCTGCTCGGCCGGATGATGAGCAGTTTCAACGCGACCATGCGCAATATCGGCACCATCCAGAATGCAGCTGAAATGATCTCGCAGCCTATCGGGCTGGTCGACAAGCCGGGTGCCCCTCCACTGGTCATGCGCGCGCCGTCGATCACTTTCGACAATATCAGCTTCCATTACGGCAAGGGCGCCGAGGTCCTCGACAAGTTCAGCCTGTCGGTAGCGCCGGGTGAAAAGGTTGGCATTATCGGGCGTTCGGGGGCGGGCAAGACGACGCTCGTCAACCTGCTGCTGCGCTTTTACGATCTTGAAAACGGCCGCATTCTGATCAGCGGCCAGGACATTGCCAGCGTGACGCAGGAATCGCTTCGCAGGCAGATCGGCATGGTGACACAGGATACCGCGCTCCTGCACCGATCGATCCGTGACAACATCATGTTCGGCCGGCCGGAAGCGACGGAGGAGGCGATGCATCGCGCTGCCGAGGAAGCCGAGGCCGATGCGTTCATCGCCGGTCTCGTCGATTTTCGGGGCCGCAAGGCCTATGACGCCCATGTCGGCGAGCGTGGCGTGAAACTGTCCGGCGGCCAGAGACAACGTGTGGCGATCGCCCGCATGCTGCTCAAGAATGCGCCGATCCTGGTGCTGGACGAAGCGACGTCGGCGCTCGACTCGGAAGTCGAGGCGGCGATCCAGCAAAATCTCGAACGGCTGATGCATGGCCGCACGGTGATCGCCATTGCCCATCGGCTGTCGACCATCGCCCATCTCGATCGGCTGGTGGTGATGGACAAGGGCAAGATCGTCGAGGATGGGACGCATCAGTCGCTGCTGGCGCGCGGCGGACTTTATGCGGAACTCTGGGCGCGGCAGTCGGGCGGATTTATCGCCGCCGATACCTGAACTGCCGCGAATGCATCGCTGAATCACTTCGGCGGATAGCTGGCTGTGGGGTCGATCAGCGTGACTTCAGACATCAGGCCGAAATGGTTCGAGCCGATCGGGTCCGGCACACGCTTCAGCGATGTGATGCGCATCGGGTCTTGCACGAAGAGGTGGTCGATGGCCATGCCGAGTTGTGGCAACTGCACCGGAATGGTGGCGGGCTCGTTGTCTACGGTCATCAATTTCCTGTCCCGGATGAAGCGCTGGACAACGGGGTTCAGGACGGTGGAGTTGAAATCGCCTTCCAGCACTAGCGGGCCCTGGACCTTGTCCAGCCACTCGGTGATCTTCTTCAGCTCGATTGCCTGGAAATTATCGAAATAGGGCTTGGTGAGGTGGACATTGGCGAAATTGATCACCTTGCCGCCGAATTCGATCGAGGCGATCTGCAGCCGGTCGCGGTAGATCGGGCTCGCCGTCTTGACCAGGCTGTTGACGAACGGCTTCTTCGACCAGACCGAGCTGTCACAGGTGATGGTGAAATTGCCGCAGCCGAGCCGGTAGGGATAAGCGACGCTGATGCGCGCGAGTTCGGGGAAGAGCGGTGCCGATTCCTGGATGAAGATCACGTCGGCGCCGGAGCTGATCATATAGTCGGCGATCTTCTTGCCATTGGCGAAGGAATTGTCGCCCTCGATATTGAGCGACAGGAGTTTTGCCGTGGGTATGTCGCCATAGTTTTCCAGCGCCGGCTGGCGGAATTCGCCCAGCATGACGAAGCCGTGGCCGGCGATGGCAATCGCTGCCAGCATGATCAGGACATTGAGGATGTGGCGGCGGAAGATGAAGCTCAGCAGGCCGAGGACGAAGGCCACAATCGCCAGATGGATCTGCATGCTGGCGAACGTCCAGAACAGCCACCAGCCGGAGACATAGCGCGCGGCGACGAGCGCGAGCACGATCGTGGCAAGCGTGCCAAGGACGAGGGAAATGCTTTTCATGGACTTTCCGGATGAGCTTGATGGGGATCTGTGGATGGACGGGTCAGATACCGGCAAATGTGCTGGTTTGACCCTGTGCGGCAGGCCTTTTGAACCGATTTCTATGACATTTTCGATACGGTTTTGGGCAAAAAAGTCAATTCCTGCAAATGGCTCGCATGCTGCGGCAAAATTACCGCGACATTGTGCCCGTGGCCCCTTGCCAAGTCTGGACTTATCCGGCAATCAAGCTTAGAACGCGCCCGAAAGTGGGGGAATCTATGGTCGCTTTGTGGCCAAGGGGGAGCCTTCTCTTGGGAGTGCTAGGGACGAATTCTTTCGTTGAGAGGATGGAGAAGCCGTGAGCGGACACGACACGACGAGTGGGGAAGCGGGTCCGACCCGCCGTGATTTCCTGTATTTGACCACGGGCATGGCAGGCGCTGTCGGCGCGGTTGCAGTTGCCTGGCCGTTTATCGATCAGATGCGCCCGGACGCTTCGACGCTCGCGCTCGCCTCGATTGAAGTGGATGTCGGCGCGCTGGAAAAGGGCCAGTCGCTGACGGTCAAGTGGCGCGGCAAGCCGGTCTTCATCCGCAACCGCACCGAGAAGGAAGTCGCTGACGCCAAGACCGTCAAGATCGACGATCTCAAGGATCCGGTCGCACGCAACGCCAACCTGCCCGCTGACGCCGTTGCCACGGCCGCGGATCGCTCGATGCAGGGTAAGGAAGACTGGCTGGTGATGGTTGGCGTCTGTACGCATCTGGGCTGCGTGCCGCTCGGCGAATCGGGGGAATTCGGCGGTTGGTTCTGTCCTTGCCATGGCTCGCAGTATGATACAGCCGGCCGCATCCGCAAAGGTCCTGCTCCGGAGAATATGGCGATCCCGAAGGCCGCCTTTATTTCGGACAAGGTCATTCGTATCGGTTGAGAGGGGACACACTAGATATGAGCGCTGATCATCATTCAACCTACGAGCCACGCACGGGCATTGAGAAATGGGTGGATTCCCGCCTGCCGCTGCCGCGCATGGTCTACGATTCCTTTGTTGCCTATCCGGTGCCGCGGAATTTGAACTACGCCTACACTTTCGGCGCCATGCTGGCGGTGATGCTGGTGGTGCAGATCCTGACCGGCGTCGTGCTGGCGATGCACTATGCAGCCGATACCACGGTCGCGTTCGAATCGGTCGAGAAGATCACCCGTGACGTCAATCACGGCTGGCTGTTGCGCTACATGCATTCCAACGGCGCCTCGTTCTTCTTCATCGCCGTCTACCTGCACATCGCCCGCGGCCTCTACTACGGCTCCTACAAGGCGCCGCGCGAAATCCTCTGGATTCTCGGCGTGGTCATCTACCTCTTGATGATGGCAACCGGCTTCATGGGCTATGTTCTGCCCTGGGGTCAGATGTCCTTCTGGGGTGCGACGGTCATCACCGGCTTCTTCTCGGCCTTCCCATGGGTGGGCGAGTGGATCCAGCAATTCCTGCTCGGCGGCTTCGCCGTCGGCGACCCGACGCTCAATCGCTTCTTCTCGCTGCATTACCTGCTGCCGTTCATGATCGCCGGCGTCGTCATCCTGCACATCTGGGCGCTGCATGTCACCGGCCAGACGAACCCGACGGGCGTTGAAGTCAAGTCGAAGACCGATACCGTTCCGTTCACGCCCTATGCGACGCTGAAGGACGCGTTCGGCACGGTGATCTTCCTGTTGGCCTTTGCCTGGTTCGTCTTCTACATGCCGAACTTCCTCGGCCATCCGGACAATTACATCGACGCCAACCCGCTGAAGACGCCGGCCCATATCGTTCCGGAATGGTATTATCTGCCGTTCTACGCCATGCTGCGCGCCATCACCTTCAATGTCGGCCCGATCGACTCCAAGCTCGGTGGCGTTCTGGTGATGTTCGGCTCGATCCTCGTGCTGTTCTTCCTGCCTTGGCTCGATACGTCCAAGGTTCGGTCGGCGGTTTATCGTCCCTGGTACAAGCTGTTCTTCTGGCTGTTCGTCGCCAATGCGCTGATGCTCGGTTGGCTCGGCTCGCAGCAGCCAAGCGGCGTCTTCACGCTGATGGCGCAGCTTGGCACGCTTTACTACTACGCCTTCTTCCTCGTCATCATGCCTGTCCTGGGCCTGGTAGAGACACCAAGACGAATTCCGAACTCGATTACGGAAGCCGTGCTTGAAAAGACTGCCAGGGCTTGATGGAGGGGATGGGACCGATGAAAAAGCTTATTACGAGCATCGTCCTCGCTGCCGCCGTTGCCGGCGCAGGCATCGCCTTCGCGGCCGAGGAAAAGAAGGATGATCTGGCGACTGCCGTGGCGCATGCCACGGAGGCGGGACATTATCCGATCCTCGAACCGGAGCAGGAAAAGTGGACCTTTGCCGGTATCTTCGGCAAATACGACAAGGGGCAGCTGCAGCGCGGCCTCAAGGTCTACAAGGAAGTCTGTTCGAACTGCCATTCGATGAAGCGCGTCGCCTTCCGCAACCTGGAAGACCTCGGCTATACCGAAGCGCAGGTGAAAGCCTTCGCTGCCGGATATGAAGTGCAGGACGGGCCGAATGCCGCCGGTGAGATGTTCACCCGCAAGGCGGTTCCGTCCGACTATTTCCCGCCCCCGTTCGCGAATGACGAAGCGGCTGCCGCTTCCAATGGCGGCGCGGTGCCGCCGGACTTCTCGCTGCTTGCCAAGGCACGCGGCGTGGAGCGCGGCTTCCCGCAATTCATCTTCGACATGATCCCGATCGTCGGCGGCTACCAGGAAGGCGGGCCGGATTATATCCACTCGCTGATAACAGGCTATGTCGATCCACCGGCAGGCTTCAAGGTTCCGGAAGGCACGCATTTCAATCCGCACTTCGCCAGCGGCCCGGCGCTGAAAATGCCGCCGCCGATTGCCAAGGATCAGGTCGAGTACGAAGACGGTACGCCGCAGACTGTCGACCAATATTCGCGGGATGTCGCATCCTTCATGATGTGGGCGGCTGAACCGAAGCTTGAGGAACGCAAGCGGACCGGCTTCATGGTGATGATCTTCCTGCTGGGCCTTGCCGTGCTGGTCTGGCTCACCAAGCGCTCGATCACCGGCGGCGCGCACTGATCGATTGCTGAGATTTGCGAAAGGCGGCCTCGTGCCGCCTTTTTTGCTGCCAAAACGCCGGTGGCTTGATAATGTCCGTCGGCCTTTCTTTTCGAATTTCCAACTCATGGACGGTGATATGAGCTCAGCTCGGGAAACACTGCTTGCGGCGATCCGCACCATTCCGGATTATCCGAAGCCGGGGATCATGTTTCGTGACATCACCACGCTGCTCGGCAATCCGCAGGCGTTTCGGCGTGCCATCGACGAGCTGGTGCACCCTTTTGCTGGCATGAAGATCGACAAGATCGCCGGCATCGAGGCGCGCGGCTTCATCCTCGGCGGCRCCATGGCGCACCAGATGTCGGCAGGCTTTATCCCGATCCGCAAGAAGGGCAAGCTGCCGCACGACACCGTGCGGATCGCCTACAGTCTCGAATACGGCGTCGATGAGATGGAAATGCATCGCGACGCGGTGCAGCCCGGCGAAAAGGTGATCCTGGTCGACGACCTGGTTGCGACGGGTGGCACCGCTGAGGGCGCGACCAAGCTGCTCAAGCAGATGGGGGCGGATATCGTTGCCGCCTGCTTCATCATCGACCTGCCGGAGCTTGGCGGCCGGAAGAAGCTGGAAGCGCTCGGCGTCAACGTGTTGACGCTGATCGATTTCGCGGGGCATTGACGCGATCGAGAGGTGCGGAGATCACCGCTTATAGATGTCTCGCCGGTCACCTATCCGGACAACGACGATTTTGAGAACTTTGTCTTCGATGTCGGCGATAACGCGGTAGTCACCGACTCGGTATTTCCAGAAATTCCCGAGTTTCGAGCCTCTTAAGGCCTCGCCGATGCCGCGTGGGTCGTCCAGTTTGGCGACACGCTCAAAGAGGAACTTCAATATTCGCTGGGACTGTACGTGATCGATATCGTCGAGATTTCTTATGGCCAGGTTGGAAAGTTCAATTTCCCAGACCATAACGCCTCATAACCTCGGAGAGTGGCGTCGTACCGGATTTGCCGTCTTTGATATCCTGCAATTCCTGCTCGGCAAGATAGAGGTCTTCAAGATCTCCCAGATATTCGATGATCGCCTCCTCAAGAAATGACGACTTGGTGCGACCAGTCGCTTTCTCCAGCTGATCAAGCCGACGTTCTATTTCCGGAGGAAGGTTGAGTGCGATCATTCGATGCTCCTTTCCCCAACTCTAACGGAACCAGCAGCAGTCTTCAACGACAGTGTTCTTCGGCACTATCATCGATGAACGGTACAAAATTGCTGCGAACCCGCGTTTTTCCTGCGCTAGTGTCAGAGAGACCCTTCAAAACGCGTTCGAGTCCATCTGCGCTTTCGAAAAGCCACGCTTCCCTTGCTGGTATTTCCTTTGCAATCCATTTGTCGACGCCTTGTTCCGGTGCCGATTCACTTTTTAACATGGCTCTGCCCCAACCTATTGTCTTTTGTCATCGCCGGGAAAATTCACTCAAACTCCACCACGCCGCAGTCAAACCGCATCACCGTCTCACCGTGCTGGTTGACCCCCTCATAGGTCAGATTGCAGATATGCCGGCCCGGGCGGTGCGGAACCGGAGCGTCGCCGTTGAACTGCATCGAATAGGTGACGGTATCTCCCGCGAAGACTGGCTTCAGCCATTTGAGATTGCGGATGCCGGGGGAAGGGCCGAGTTTGGGCGGCGTGCCGCCATCGGCACGGATCGCTTCGTTCTGGTGGTAGATACTGGCGACGTTGCATTTCATCGCTGCGGCGCAGACATGCCAGCCCGAGGCGCAGAGGCCGCCGAACAGCGATTGCTTGGCGAGTTCCGGATCGGTGTGGAAGGAATGCGGGTCGAATTCCCTGGCGAATTCCACGATCAGGTCGGCGGTGAATTCGTAGGTGCCGATGACCACCGGCTTGCCGACCTCAAGCAATTCGCGCATCCTCATGCGGCGGCCTCCGCGCGCATGCGGAACATGCCGGGATTTTCCATGAACATGACGACATCGCCGTTCTGGTTGGTCACCGTGTGCTGCATGCGCACAAGCCCGATGCCGGGGCGCGATTTCAACGGCCGCGAGTCGACCACTGTGGTCGTGCCGAACAGCGTATCGCCGGCTCGTACCGGCTTGCGCCATTCGACGATGTCGACGCCCGGCGAGCCTTGGCTGGACGAATAGTGCAGCAGATTGTCGTAGAACATGCGCATCCACATGGCGCAGCTATGCCAGCCTGAGGCGGAGAGCCCGCCCAGGATGCTTGCCTTGCCGGCTTCCGCATCGAGGTGGAAATCCTGCGGGTCGAATTCGTTGGCGAAGTGGATGATTTCTTCGGCGGTGACGGTGCGGGAGCCGAGATCAAAGACACGCCCGGGCGTCAGATCTTCGTACCAATAACGGATTTCGGACATTTTGCTTGCATCGTCCTCCCAAAATCTCTTTTTTGCTTCGCAGATCACTTCAGGAGGGGCGATGCAAGAGAAATATGATCTCGGCGATTGGGAAAGGCGCAAGGCCACGCTTTTGCCTGTCCTGGATGCGGCGGCGAATGAAGGGCTGATCGGGCGCGACCAACTCGGCCGGCTTGCCGAATTCCTGCTCGGGCGCGGCGTGCGGATCGGCGACAGCGTCGCAGCAGCAGCGCTATCGGCAGATGGCCTGGATACGCCGATTGCGTCGGAACCGGCGCCCGCCGTCGAGGAAAGCGAGGTGCCACGCTTCATCCGCGGCTTCCATGATATCCTCATCACCATCGGCGTTGTCGTCGTACTGTTGGGGCTTGCCGGTCTCGCCACTGTCTATGCCGTGATACCGGCAGCCATTGTGCTGGCGGAGATTCTCGTGCGCCGGCAGCGCCTCGCATTGCCGGCCGTCGTGCTGACCGTGGCCTTTTCCATTGCCTGCAGCTTCGGCATCTACCCGGTGATCGAGGACCTTGGGGGTAAGCTGCCGGAGATATGGCAGCCGGTTATCGTTCTTGCGATCATTGCGATCGTCGCGCTCATCTTTTTCTGGCGTTACCAGGCGCCGATCGCGTTGGCCACAGGCTTGGTCGCAGGCTATGGCGCGGCCGTGTTTAGC
>NZ_JBFUFF010000016.1:0-107192 GCF_056403555.1 Rhizobium sp. P2_G2 | reverse complement strand
TTGCTATAACGTCATGACGACGCGCAACATCAACAACACGAACACCGGGCTGAAAGCTTTCCGCTACAATCCGAGCCTTAACGTCATCCGGCCAACGCCGATTTCCCCGGCGCGGCTCGACAACTTCGTAGCGACCCACAAATCCATCTTCTGCCATGCAAATCTCCAGTTAGTCCTGGAAACCTTCTCGCACACGCAGCAAGCCTCAAAATATAGCCAATCCAATGGGGCGGAGACGGCGCTTACTCCTCACCGGAGCGCATCGCACCAAATGACCGACTACCCCCTTCATACCACCCACCTCGTCCCCGGCATCTGGACTCGCATCCAGCACCGGTTCCGCACGCGCATGACCGAATGGCTCCTGGCCCTCATTACGGCGCTTTGGGGCGTGGTGATCCTGCTGCCCGGCGATGCCTTCAACGAGCCCGCCTTTTCCGGCTTTCGCTCGATCTTCGGCAGCGAAGCCTATCTCGGCTCCGGCATGCTGATCCTCGGGCTCATGCGCATTGCCGGACTGATCGTCAACGGCGCCCGGCAAAACGTCACGCCTCACATTCGCATGCTGTCGGCCGCCTGCGGCTGCCTGATCTTTTTCGGCATATCCTATTGCTACATGCTTTCCGGAATTGTGAGCACCTGGCTCGCCATCTACCCGCCCTTCGTGCTGGTCGAGCTCGTCAACGCCTATCGCGCCGCTCACGATGTCGGAGAAAATTATGGAAGAACTCATTGAGTTTGTCGGCCACCTGCCGGCGCCGGCGGCGGTCGCCTTTGCTGCCGTGCTCGCCGCCGTCATCGGCGTCTCCTGGCGCGGCATATTGAAGGGCAGGGAGGGCGATGCGGGGCGGGATGCGGTAGGAGCACAGGCGGCTGCCGTGGTGCTTGATCCCTCTGCGCTCAATGCGCTGACTGCGGCGGTGTCCAAGCAGACGAGTGTGATGGAAGAGATGCTGGAGACCGGCAAGGACCTGGCCAAGACCTTCGATCACATGGCAATCGAGCTCGACCGCGTGCGCGAGGAGATGCGCATCCAGCGCGAGGTGCGGCGGGGATAGGGTCCGTTACGCCACGACCCGATTGCGGCCGCTTTTTTTCGCCGTGTAGAGGTTCTGGTCGGCGATCTCCAAGATCGCGTTTGGGGAGCTGGCGGACGGGGTGCCGGCGATGCCTATGCTGATCGTGACCTTCAGTCCGTTGCAGATTTCCGACCAGTCCCAGTGCTCCACGGCCGAACGCAACCTCTCGCAGACATCGGCGGCGGCTCGCGGCGTGCCGGCCATGAGAACGACGAATTCCTCGCCGCCGAAGCGGATGGCCTGGTCGGTCGGCCGAACCTCGTTGCGCAATATGGTTCCGATGGCGCTGAGGACCTGGTCGCCGATCATGTGAGAGAAATTGTCGTTGATCGACTTGAAGTGATCCGCATCCAGCATGGCGATGCAATAGGGACGCTTTTCGGACGCCAGTTCCTTGAAGCGGCTGTCGAGGAATTTGCGGTTATAGAGCCCGGTCAGTGCATCCAGGTAAACGGCACTGGCGAGGATGTCGGTCTGCTCCTGCAGTTTCTGATAGGAGGCTTCCAGCGTATCGGCGCGCTTCGATTCCGTCTCGGCGACCTGCTTGAACCRCCTGGTTTCATAGTAGATCTCGGCGAGCCGGGCGCGTTGCTGGGTTTTCTCGGCACTGTGGCGCAGATAGGCCTGATGGTATTTCTTATGCGCCTCCAGCGCCAGATCGAAATACCCCAGACCCTCATGGGCTTGCGACAGGTAAAGATAGATCTGGATGCCGGAATCGAAACTGCCGCCCTCGTCGATCAGCGCCTCCGCCTCGATCAGCAGCACACGGGCTTCTTCGAATTTTCCGCAGCCATTGTAGATCTCGCCCATTGTATAGAGATATTGCTGCCTGTCGCGGAGATAGCTGTTCTCCTGAAACAGCTGGTAGCGCAGCATGCACTGCAGCGCCTCGTCATAGGCGCCGAGGTGATTGTGGTAATCGGCTTTGTTGCCGAGACAGAGACGGGCTGCCCAGTTGTCGCCGATCTCGATGGCGAGGTCGAGCGCCTGATCGGTCAGTTCCAGCGCTATGATCAGCTTCTGGTGGCCTTCCTCGGGCTGGCCGAGCGCCTGCGCGATATAGCCGCCTTCCGAATGCGCACCGCCGAGATTGATCAGCCACCAGCATTCAAAGGTCTTGTCGCCGATCGACCTGGCGAGCTCGACGGCCCTCTCGCACATGAAGATCGCCCGCTCCGGTTGCTTGTTGCACCAGAAGATGATGCCGATGACATTGGTGGCGAGGCTCTGTGCTTTCGGGTCTGCGCTCCGGTCCGCCAGATCGAGCGCACGGGTGGCCTCTTCGATGGCTTCGTCCGCCAGGCCCAGTTCCAGGAGCAGCCAGCCGAAATAGGCTCGGGCAAAAGCTTCCTCAGCAAGCTCTCCGCTCGCTTTCCAAAAATCCACCGCCCGGCGGACATGCGTCAGTCCAAGTTCGGCTTTGCCGATTTGGAAACAGTACCAGGCCATATCGGTGTCGCATCGCGCGGCGAGCCGGTCGTCGCCGCACGCCATGGCATGGCTGAGAATTTGGCCGGCAAGTGCGAGTGCCTCGACGGAGCGGCCTGTGCAACCAAGGCGCCACGCCTGTTCCAAGCTGAAATTTGACTTTTGAGAAATTGCCTCAGTATCAACAACTTGCATCGTGAGCGCCAACGTTGGTCTTTTGGATACCGATAGCATCAGAAGTTTAACAATGATGCAAACGGACAACAAAACGTCCGAAAAGCCGGTCCTTATTGTGTCTCGTCGGCGGGGCTGTCCCGACGTTTCTATCGGCGATGCCGAAGCACATCGCGATCTCCGGGATGCGCCGCCCAGTGCTTTTGCCATGTCTCCCGAAACCGCTGACCACTTTCGGGCGACACGCTTTTGCTCAAGCGAGCAGGATTGATTACGGCGGTGGCGGCCACCCGTGCGGATGAAGTCAAAGGTTCAGGGCGCTCGAAGGCGTCCCTATGCCGTGGTCACTTGCGCCGCCCTGGCAGCCTTGCCGCAGACCAGTTGGCCGGCTTCTTCCTGCGGCATCGGCCTGGCAAAGAAATAGCCCTGGCCCAGGTCGCATCCCATCCGAGCCAGTATCGCCAGCGTTTCCGCATCCTCGACGCCCTCGGCGACGGTCCGGATATTGAGGCTCCTCGCCAGGATCTGGATGGCATCGACGATCTTTTCGCTTTCCGGCTGCCGGGCCACCGAAGCAACGAAGGAGCGGTCGATTTTCAGGCAATCGAATTCAAGTTCGCGCAGGTAGCCGAGGCCGGAATAGCCGGTGCCGAAATCGTCGAGCAGGACTTTGATGCCGACGCCGCGGAGCGCCGAAACCACTTTTTTTGCCCGGGAGAAATCCTTGACCAGCGCCTGTTCGGTGATCTCGATACTGAGGCGCTCGGCCGGAAAATCGCTTTCGCACAGCACCGCCAGGATACGCAGCGGCAGCGCCGGATCGCAGACCTCGTCGGCCGAAATATTGACGGCGACCGGAATATGGGCGGGCCACTGAGCAGCCGCCAGGCAGGACCGGCGCAGCATATAGATGGAGAACTGGCTCATCATGCCCGCCTGTTCGATGATCGGCAGGAAACGATCGGGCGCGATCGGGCCGAATTGCGGATGCGTCCAGCGGGCCAGGACCTCGAAACTCGACACCGCGCCGGTTCTGATATCGACAATCGGCTGGAAATAGGGTTCGATCTGCTCCTCGGCGACGGCGCGCCGGACATCCGCCACCAGCCGTGCCCTTGCTTCCGCATCGCGCCCGACATCGGGGGAATAGATCTGGGCAAAGCCGCGGCCGTTCTGCTTGACATTGTACATGGCGATGTCGGCATGACGGACGAGCGTCTCGGCATCCGTGCCATGCTCGGGATAAAGCGCAATGCCGATGCTGGCGCCGACATCGGCGTCGATATCCCCCAGGGGAATCGGCACCCCGAGCGCCTCGATCAGCGCGCGCGCCTGGCGAACCGCCTGTTTTGCAGCCTCTCCCGCATCGGCAATCGGCATGACCAGCCCGAATTCGTCACCGCCCATGCGGGCGACCAGAGCGCCATCGAAGGCCGCTGCTTCCAGCCGCGCCGCCGCCTGCCGGATGACGAAATCGCCGACGGCGTGCCCCAGGCCGTCATTGATCGGCTTGAACCGGTCGAGATCGACAAGCAGGACGGCGCAGCCCTCGTCAGGCCCGGCCTCGACGCTGATCCGGCATGAGATTTCCTCGACAAACACCCGTCGGTTTGCCAGGCTGGTCAGCGGATCCTTGCGCGCCATGATATCGGCCACCTGATGCGCAGCTTCGGCGGCTGCATGTGCCTCGGCAAGTTCGGCCACATGCTGGCGGTGCGCCGCGGCAACCTCTTCCGCACGGCGCCTTTCCTCCTCCTTCATCTCGGTGATGTCGATATCGGTTCCGATCAGCCGCGTCGGCACGCCATTGCCGTCCCAGGCGACGGCTCGGCCGCGCGCGAGAATCCATATCCATCTGCCGTCGAGCCGCTGCCCCCGATATTCGAAGTCGAACCGGTCGATCTCGCCGGCATTGTGGGCACGGACATGCTCCATGACGTCAGCGATGTCATCGGGATGCACGCGCTCTTCCCAGACATCGATCGTGTCGCAGATTTCGCCCTCGGGCGGAAAGCCGCGGATCTTGCGCCATTCCTCCGAATAGAACCGCGCATCGGTCAGCGCATTATTTTCCCAGACGCCGTGGCCGGCCGCCTTCATGGCATGGCGCCAGATGCTTTCCTGGTATGCCAGCGTATCGCGCTCATGGATCAGTGCGCCGACATCGGTGATCTGGACGAAGCAGCCATCCTCTGCCGGACTCGTCTGCAATGTCAGCCAGAGACCAGCGCCATCCGCTTTGCGAAAGCTGCGCAGGCCGAGATCGAGAGGCGCGTCGCCGTTCATCACGCGCAGGCCCGGCAGTTCGAACACATCGTCGAGGTTTCTTCCGACGATCTCGTCCTGCCGGAAGCAAAGCAGCATTGCGAAGCCCTCGGTGATGTCGGTGATCCGCCACTGCCGGTCGCAGAGCGCCAGCGCCAGAGAGGATCGGCCGACGGATCGCCACGGATTTACGTCTAAGCCATTATGAATATTAGAAATTTCTATCATAAAATTCCCCTTTTACGGATAATAGGCGCCCGATCCGTTAAAATTGTTGCCATCGGCATCCCTGGAACGCCGATTGATCTCCGGGGGAGATCGATTGATGCGCAATCTGGATAAAAAACTGCGCCGGACGGATAGGTGCATGCCTCCGTAAGATCTTCAAATCGCAGATGAATCAGGCTTGTGTGATCCCGGTAGAGTGGCATCCGGCCCCGCTGACGGCAGATTATTGCGATAGCGCATGCTGTTCTTCATCACTGCGTCAGATGCACGCTTCCGGCATATTGGGTGAACAGGGATGACAGCCCCGATTCGATCTCGTCGGGGTCGTTTGCCATGAGGAACATGTCTTCGGTGGAGGCGCAGTCCTTAAGGGCATAGGGAATATAGGCCTGGCGGGTGGTGCTCGAAGAAACGCCGCTGCGCATGGTCGCATTCCAGGTCGATTTGTAATTGCTCGATGCCATGGTGGCGCCCACGGTGGCGTTATAGCCCCAGTCCGCCGTGACCGGCAGATATTCGGTATAGAGCACGCCGATCGTTGCGCCGTTGGTCTTCATGCCTTTGCACCAATTGGGGTTCAAGGGTGTCACGACATTCCAGATCTTCTTCTTCGTGGCGTCGGACTGGCTGGAGGTCCAGTTGAGGACATTGTAGTTCGGCTGCAGCCACCAGAGGACCCAGTTTCGCTCGGACTGGATGCCATCGGTGAGCAGCAGGACCAGCTTGAGCGGGGAGGCCGCCGAGGTGCCGTCGCCGGCCACGCCGACCTTCTTCTGCAATGCCGTCAGCGAGACGTCGAAATAGGTCCCGGCTTCCGATGTGGCGCTGGTCAGCCGCGTGTCGCTGCTGAGCGTGCTCTCGGCTTGAGAGATGGACGTCGTCGGGGCGAGAACCTCGGTGATGTTTTCCCCGAGCGTATAGAGGCCGACCTTGATCCTCCCGTTGGAAGTGTCGGCGGCATCGATGACATCGAGCACCTCGGAGACGGCACTCGCCGCGACATCGGCTCTGAGCGAAGCGCCATACTTCGCTTTGATATAGTCATAATAGCTGTTGGCGAGCTTGGTGGTGGTGCCCTTCTTATAGACCGGATCGGTTGTATCGTGGCAGGCGAACTCGCATGTGATGTTGGCGTCGGCGCGCAATTTGGTCTGGTAAGCCGTCGTCGAGGCCAGCAGCATCGACGCCGACTTATCGATGACGATATAGACTTCCATGTAGGCGGTGGCCGGGCCTGCAACGGCAGACGTCGCGGCGACATCGACCGTGTTGATATTGGCAATCTTCAGGAAGGAGGTTTCAATGGTGCCCGTCGCCGATGCCTGGATGGTCCTGTCGGTCTTGGTCACGGAAATGCTGACATTGGACAGGGAATAGGTCGCATCGCCGAGATTGGCTTGCGCGGCGAACCATTGGGCGACTTTTGCCTGAAGCTTGTCTTCGGTAAGCGAATCCACCTCTTTGACCGCCGCAATCAAGGCCGCATCGAGGTCGCTCTGCATTTTCAGCTTGGTGTTCCAGGCGCGAACGAAATCGACGCTGCAGCCAATGGCGATGATCATCGGGATCAGAAGGATTGCCGCCGTTATGGCGAAATTCCCTGATTTTTCCTTGATCAATGCAGACATCCGATTCCCGAACATCTTCATCGGCTTTGCTACCAAGAGAAAGACCTCGTGCATTCGCTTCCTACTTCCTTTTCGCGGTGCAGGGGGATTTGATGAGCGCTCGGAGCAATCCGTCGCGAGTGAAGCGCGTTGCGATCGCCGGGATCGCCCGGCACGTCCTGTGCCTTCGCGTTACGCAACGTTCATGCGGCGTGGTTAACGAAACGTGGATTCCGGAAAGGGGAAGCTTGCCGCGAACGGTTTGCTGCGGATTGTGGATAAGTCGCGCGGCTCTTGGATAGGAACAAGACCGGAGGCGTTTGAAATGCCGGTAAACGACTCATCCTTTGATATGTCGGYCAGGAGATGCACTGGTTGCGCGCCGCCGGTCTGTCGGAGGGAGGCGGTGATTCGCTTGTGCTTATCCTAAAAATTGATAAAACGCATTTAAGTTGTTGTCACCCGTTCACCAGAAGAATATTTCAGCCTCTCAAGACCAGTCTGCTGGCCTAGGCTATGAACAGCTGCTGTTTAAGCATCCCGTTGTGAATATCCATGATACGCAGGAATGTCCGCAATGCGCTTCTTCCTTGGCCGCGGGTGGGCAGGTTGTCGATCGATTTAGCGGTTATTAACCTCATTATTCGGAAACATACATTGGTATTCATTTTCTAATCGGAGATTTTACATGAAGCGCCCGTCAATCAAGGTCGCCCTCGTTTCATGCCTTCTGGGCATGTTCACCATGACTGGCGGACTTGCCTATATGTCCGTTTCATCGCTGATGACGATCGACTCCCATAATGACCAACTGGTCGATGACCTCATGCCATCAGCTCTGCTGATGAAGGAGATCAACGTCAATATGGGCGATATCAGGATTGCGCTGCGCAACCATGTGCTGGCCGTTACGGACGACGAACAGACGGCAGCGGAAGCGCAAATCACGGACGCGAAGAAGATATTCGAGACCAATATGGCCGTCTATAAAAGGGACCTCAAGCCGGGCGAGGAGCAGCAAAGGTTCGAACTGCTGGAGCAGGATTACGCCGCCTACGTGAAAGCCGCCGATGGCATGCTTGTCTTCTCCCGAAAGAACCAGGACGACCAGGCCAAGAAAGTCATCAATGGCGACATGAAGGCGCTTGCCGGTAAAATCGACGAGCAACTCGATGCACTGGTTGCCTTCAACGCAAACGGCGCGAAAGCCGCCGGCGCCGACAACCAGTTGACGTTGCAATACACGATCAATGGCACGTACACCATTGTCCTGGGTGCATTCTTCATTGGCATCGGTGTGATCGCCTTTGCCCTGACCCAGATCTCGCGGCCGATCAACCGTATTACCGACGCCATGCGCCGGCTCGCCGGCGGTGCCCTCGATCTTGAAATCCCCTATTCGGGACGCGCCGACGAGATCGGTGCGATGGCGGGAGCCGTCGATGTCTTCAAGCAGGCGGCGATTGCCAATCGCAGGCTGGAGGCGGAGACGGAAGCCACCCGCCGGCAGGCCGAGGCCGACCGCATCGCCGCCCAGGAACAGGCCGAAGCCCAGGCGACGGAACGGCTGCGTGTTGCCACTGCCGGCCTGGCGGACGGCCTGCAGAAATTGGCCGCCGGCGATCTCTCGTTCGAGCTCAGGGAGGCTTTCGCGCCGGATTTCGAAGCGCTGCGGCACAATTTCAACCAGTCCGTCGAGCAGCTCGGCGAGGCCCTTCGTGCGGTGACAGGCGGTTTCAGCACCATTGACAGCGGCACGAGCGAGATCGCGTCCAGCGCTGCCGACCTTTCCAAGCGCACCGAGCAACAGGCTGCGGCGCTGGAAGAGACGGCCGCGGCCCTGGATCAAATCACCGTCAATGTCAGCAATTCCACCCAACGCACCCAGGAAGCGCGATCGGTGGCCGTCAAGGCCAATCAATCGGCCCTGGAATCGGCCGAAGTGGTGTCGCAGGCCGAGAATGCGATGCAAAAAATCGAGACGAGCTCACAGCAGATCGCCAACATCATCAGTGTCATCGACGAGATCGCCTTCCAGACCAACCTGCTGGCGCTCAATGCCGGGGTCGAAGCGGCGCGTGCCGGTGAAGCGGGCAAGGGTTTCGCCGTGGTCGCCCAGGAGGTGCGCGAACTGGCGCAGCGATCCGCCAACGCCGCCAAGGAGATCAAGGCGCTCATCCAGAACTCCACGGCAGAGGTCAGCAGCGGCGTTCGCCTGGTGCGCGGCGCCGGTGTCGCACTCAAGACGATCGGCCAATACATCGCCGAGATGAACAACCATATGCAGGCCATCGCGGTGTCGGCGGCCGAGCAAGCCACCGGCCTGTCTCAGGTCAATGCCGCCGTCAATCAGATGGACCAGACGACGCAGCAGAACGCCGCGATGGTAGAGGAAACGACGGCCGCGAGCGCAAGTCTGGCAACCGAGGTCGACAGCCTCAAGCGCCTGCTGCAGCAATTTCAACTTGGCCGGGGCTCTGGGGCCACCTATCGGCCGACGCCTGCCGCATATGATGCCGCACCGGTCGCCTCACCGAGCCGGCAGATGATGGGCCGGATCGCGCAGGCCTTCGGCAGCGGCCGGCGATAGGCCGGATCTGCAATGCCGGACACCACGGCGATCCTGATGCCCGCGGTTTTCGCCGCGGGCGACGTGTCGGAAACTATGCCCGCAGCACGCATTTCGAAGGTGACGGGGCGTGGGTCTCGCAGGATGAGGCCGGTTCTCTGCAACTTTCTGCGGATTGTGGATATTTCACGCGCCTCCTGGATAGGAAACTCAGCGAAGATATTCGAAATGCCTGCGCAAACCCCTTATCGCTTGATAGGTAGGTCAGGAGATGCGATGGCCGCGTGCCGCCGGTCCTGTCAACGGCAGGCGGGGCGCGGCCAATAAATCCCCATCAGATGACAGAGGACAATGGCTACAAGACCGCTGGTTTCCCGCTATAAATTCGTCGAGACCGATATCGACCAGGTCGGAGCCAGCATGCCCAAGACCCGAACCTGTGTTCGGTTGAAGCCGATCGGCGATACATCCGTGCTCTCGATCGAAGGCTGTCAGTTCTCGGTGCCGGGCTTCGACATCTGGAGGACCGGATGCCGGACCGGCCTCGAGGCACGGTTCACTGATCCGCCGGACGCCTATGCGCTCTATCTCCCCCTCGATGGCGCCATGGAAGTCAGCTGTCACGGCAAGCCGCTGGTGTCGAATTCCGGCCGGTTGATCGTTTCCGAATTTGCCCGCACCGACTTGACGCGCAAGCATGGCGGCCGCTCGCATATCGGCATCAGCTTTGATCGAAATTCCGTCCGGCGCCAGCTCAGCGAACTTCTCGATGCGCAGATCGGCCCGGATATCGACCTGGCTCTGGAGGTCGAGAGCGGCACCCGGCCCTTCGAACAGCTGATGTCGCTTGGCGGTCTGCTCTGGACAATGCTCGCCAGAGACCCCGAGGAAGAATTGTCGCTGCACTCGACCGTGCAACTGTTCAAGACGATCCTGGTGACGGTGCTCGACAGTTTCCCGCATCGCTATTCCGCGGCGTTGGCCGGACCCGTTTCCGCCGCGACGCCACGTCACGTTAAACGGGCGATCGACTTCATGGTGGAAAATCTTGGCAGCCCGCTCGAAATGCAGGACATAGCCAGGGAGGCTGGTGTCAGCACGCGCGCCCTGCAAGCCGCATTCCGGCAATTCAAGGATATGACGCCGCAGCAGCATTTGCGCGAATTGAGGCTCAATGGCCTTCGGCGTGATCTCATCGAAGGCAAGGGTGAATCCATAGCGGAACTTGCCAGGCGGCAGGGTTTCAATCACATGGGCCGCCTTTCGGCGCTTTACCGTGAGGCTTTTGGCGAGTTTCCCGCCGAGACGCTGCGCAGACATCGCAGGGCGCCGTGAATGCGACGGGATAGGTCGCCGACTGACGTGTCGGAAAACCGGGCAGCGATCTCAATCCAGCGCCGCATTTCACCCGGTACACAAAATTGCTATGGATTGGCGATCCGAGTCTGCTGCGTTTTCACAGAGAACACCACGAGATGCGAAAATCCCGGTTCGAGGTCGTAGAGGCAGACGTCGAGCAATTGCGCGATCACTACAGGCGAACGCTAAAGCCCGTTCAGGTGTTTCCTATCGCTCGGGCCAGCAAGGTGTCGGTCGAGGACCTGCACTTCTCCGTCGGCGAATTCGATATCTGGTCCGGCCGCTGCCGATCGGGAATGGAGGTCAGTTTCACCGAACCTCCGGATGCCTTTGCGATCTATCTGCCAAGCTCAGGTGCGATGGAGCTGGCATCGGGCAACAAGTCGCTCGCCTCCACTTCCAAAAGCATATTGGCTGCCGATCTTGCGCGTTGTGAACGTCTGAAACTGCATCAGGAGCGTTCTCATATCGGCATCGCATTTTCACGCGCCGCGATGAAGCGCGAGCTCAGTGCGCTCCTGGATGGCCCGGCTGTGCATGACCTCGACATAAGTTTGGAAATTCCGCCGGGCCAGGCGGCGCATGACCGTCTGGCGGAACTCGGCCGGTTCCTCTGGAAGAATCTGCAGCAGGATGGCGACGACGCGCTGTCGTTGCGCTCGACCGAATATCTGTTCCGCACGATCATGATAGCCCTGCTCGAAAACGTGCCGCATCGCTATTCCGGCGTGCTGGAACGCCCGGTGATCGCTGCCGTGCCGCGGCAGGTCAAACGCGCCATCGACTATATGGCGGCCAATCTCAGCCGGCCGCTCGATGTCGACGACATCGCCCGCGAGGCCGGCGTCAGCGTACGGGCGCTACAAGTCGCCTTCCAGCAGTTCAAGGGCATGACGCCGCTCGAATTTCTACGCCTGCTTCGTCTCCAGGCGGTGCGCGAGGAGATCGCTTTCGGTGCGGCGGGCACCGTTTCGGAAATCGCCCGGCGCTGGGGTTTTGCCCATATGGGTCGTTTCTCGGCTTTGTATCGTCACGCATTCGGAGAGCTGCCGCTGGAGTCGCTGCACCGCAACAGACATTCCGGGCCGCCACGCCCACGCGGAAGAGCTCGCTCCGATGACGGGGAGCGATAAAGGGCCGATAAAGTATTCGGCTATTACTGACGGCCTTTAATACTGGCGCCCTTGGCCCGACTCGGTTCTTTTCGGCGGGGCAGACTCTGCCTGGCCGATTTGCGCCAGTATCGAGCGCGGAATGGCGTTGAGCTGCGCCGGCGGCAGCCGCATGACGAGATGCCGGTTGACGCGCGCCAGCACGTTCGGTGGAAGCGCCGACAGCATGGCCGGAATGCAGGGATCGTCGGGCGCATGGCGCAGGACCGAATTGACGGCGGCGGGGCTGTTGCTGGCAACAGCGGCCGAGCAGCGATCCCTGTCGGCCATCGGCGCATGTCTGGCCTCCTGGTCGGCATGCATATGTCTGGCTTCTGGGCCGGAATTCGTGGTGCACCCTGCCGTCAGCAGGCCGCCCACCGATACCGACAAAAGCAGCGATCTCAGCGCGCGCGCTTTGTTTTTATCCTGGTCACCCATGCCGCCACTACCTTTCGGCTCAAAACCGGTATGCCAACATCTGCCAAGTAGAGTTACGGCATTGCTTTGGGAAGTCAAGTCTGCAAGCGCAGCGCGGCAATTCAACATCACGTGTTGCCGGACTGTCCTTCGTCCGAAAATGGGGAAGGTGAGGCGTCAGGCGCGATATGCACGCCACGCTCCGCCGCAACCGACAGCAGCCGGTCGGCGAACGCGGTTGCGAATTCGGAATTGCCTCGGTGCCCTGGTCCGGCGGCAAGATAGGCTTCGATCCTGGCGCGGGCAGCGGCCCTGATATCATCGGATTTGCCCAGGCGTATGGCGGTTTCGACATAGTCGTCGACCGTCAAGGCAACCTCCAGACCGGCCTGCCTGACCCAGGCAGCGCCTTGCCTCGCCCTTTGGGTGGCCCCTTCCAGCGCGACCACCGGGCAGTTCTGCTCCAGCGCCTCGACGACCGTCGTCGCGCCGGCATAGGGGAAACTGTCGAGGTAGACATCGGCGCTGGCCAGGAGATCCGCGACCTCCTCTCGCGACAGCGGCGCCAGGATGCGGATGCGCTCCGCCGGGAGGTTTCGCGACGCCAGCGCCTCTCTGACGATGCGCCGGAAAGCGGCGGGCGAGAATTTCGTCAGCCAATTGGCTGCGAAAGGATAGAGGACGATTGTTGCGTCATCGACGTCCTGCAAGATCCTGGCAAAGGCATCGAGAAGGTCGGAGCCGATCTTCTGCACCATCGCGCCGCTGACATAGAGCGTGGCGTCCGGCGGCAGGCCATGCAGCGCTCTGATTTTTGTCCGGAAGTCCGGAGTTCGAAGGACCTCGGATGCCGGCTCATCCGGACCAGGCTGACCGAAGCGCTGAACCGGGCCGGGGAGCCGGATGATCCGCTCGCAATAGCCCGGCGGCGCCGAGCTTGGGTCCAGTTCCTCGCTGGTCAGCATGCCGTCGAAGGATGAAAACCCTGTCGATGTCGGTGAAATCGCCGCCATGGCCAGTTGCACCGGTGCCAATCTGTGGGCGGCGATGGTCGCCAATTGGTCGAGACCGAGGAAATAGGAGCCGAGCAGGACGACGTCCAGTCGTGCCGCGCGGATGGTGTCGACGGCTTCTCCCACAGCGAGCCCGTCGAGATTGATGACCGCGTCGAAATCGCCGCTGTCGAGCGTCGGATCGGGCGTCGTCAGCGTGATCCGCACTGTCTGCAGGCGCGGGTCGGCGGCGGTGAACAGTCCGGCAATGATCCGCGGTTCCGGCGCATGGTCCCAGGCGCGCATGACCACGCCGACACGCAGCCTGGAGCGCGCGCTATCGGGGACCGGCGAAAGCCAGGCGAGCGGATAGTTTTCCTGGAGCAACTGGCGCTCGATCGCTCGCCCCATGGTCGCGACGGTGGAAACCGCCGTGCCGGTGGAGAACAGAAGATGCCGGGGCTGAAGGCTGCGAATGATCTCGGTTGCCAGCAGGTGCAGCGCAGAATTTTCGGGTTGCCGTGCCAGGCATTCGTCGGCGCTGGCCACCAGGCGTTCGACGAAGCGGGCATAGGCCTCCCGGTCTTCCGGTTCCGGGATATGCGACGGCGATCGCGTCAGAAACCCGGCCAGCGCCGGAACGTGCCAGAGGAGTTGCGGCGGAAAGCCGGTGAGGTCGGCCAATGCGGCGCTTGCCCAGGCCGGGCCGCCGGCGAGCGCGATCAGGGCCCGTCCCAGCGCCTCGGTCGGCTCGCCCGGCCATTGGTCGAGTCCGTCCGCATGCACAGTGTCGCCGCAGACCATGTCGATCGATGACTGGAGGCGAAAAATCTGCCTCAGCGTCGTCTCACTGGTGAGAATGCCATTGAGGCCGATGTCTCCCAACCGGGAAAGTGCGGCAATCAGCTTGCTGCGAAATTTTATGAGCGTGTGCGCCGAGGCGTCGCTATCGGAGCCTTCGAATTCCCAGGCCGGCATATTGTCGATGAAGGCCACGGCCGCCGACAGGCAGGCTTCGACGCTTCCGGCCCACAGGGCGTGGTCTTCGCCGGCGGGCTGGGGCGCTGCGAAGATCGCCGATGCCGGATGGTCGGGCATTGCGCCTGCGAAGTGGATGCTTTCGAGACGGATCGGGCCGGGGCGGATGCTGTCATCGCCATCCGCCACCAGGAAGGAATGCAGCGACAGTTCGACGGCACCCTGCCTGCGTCCGACCAGACCGGCCAGCGGAACGTCGATTTCGGCGGCGCCTTCGAGCAGCGTCTGCACCAGCAGATGGCCGTCATGCGACACGCCGATCACATGCTTGAGCCCTTCCATCGGATCGAGAATAGGTGTCACTTCCATGACCGCGCTCGCGGGCCCGCCGCGTCCCGGCAGACGCAGGATGAGGTCGGCCGTGCCTTCGGTGGCGACAGGCATCATTTCGTGATCCTGGTGCCAGCCCTTGGCCAAAGCCGCCTGGGCCGGTGAATCTCGGAAGAAGTTGAAATGCTGGCCTGGATTGACCGAGGGCGCGGCAATTGTCGCGCCGGTCTGCAAGCCGAGATGATATTCGCTGCGCGTCTTGCGGAAGGCGATCGCCGCAATCACCGGCCGGCGCATGTCGAGCATGTCGCTGGGCTTGAAGGCGAATGTCAGCACTATCAGCCGATTGTCGACGCCGGCCATGGCTGGCAGGTCGATCTCCAGCCGATCCGCCACCCCCCATTGACCATAGTAAAATTCCCGCCCGTCACCGCTGATGCGCATGAGACCGGATGGTTGCTCCGGCGGCAGATGCAGGGTGAGGACGAAAGGCGCTTGCGTCGTGAGAAGCGACAGCCGCGCCTGGCCGCTGGGTTCGCTGAGTTCGCCCGATCCGGATGGGAGGGCGACAAATCCGGTTGACTGCCCGGCATCGAGCAGGTCGGCAAAAGGGCGCAGTGCGCCGTCTTCGATATAGGCCGAGCGCCAGAGGGTCTCGGCGCGCTCGACAGTGATGCTTTCGAGCGCGATGGTCGGCACGGCCGCCCTGAGACGGTGAAGCCGGTTGCCGCCGCGCGCGGCTTGTTTTTCAAGCTCCAGTTCCAGCAGAACCTCGCCGCCATGCGCCGTCGCCCGTTCCGGCAGCGGCACCTCGACCAAGCAAGCGCCTGAGATCTCCGAGGAGACCAGGACCTGGCCGTGCAATCTCACCAGCAGCCGCATCGATATGTCCGGCCGGGCATGATGGGGCAGGACCGAAAGCTTGACCACATGCGCCGCAGGCGAGGGGTTGAAGCAGATCGACAATTGCGCCCTGGTGCCGGTCATCGAGGCGAAATCCGGCAGCGAGTGCATGCGCCAGCCATGGCGCAGGATCGGCAGGCCTTCTGTCGTCTCGGTAAAGTTATAGCTCCGGCCGGGCACTTGCGGTGCGCGCCAGCGCGGAACGCCGGCGTCGCGTCGGAAGGCGGCAAAATCCTGGTAACCGAGACGATCGAGCACCCAGAGCACCGCGGCAGGCCTGTGGCCCGGTTCCACCAGCCAGCGCCGCAAGGTTGTGGAGCGTTCGGCCAGCAGCGACGTGGCGTAAAGCGCTGTGGGCAGGCCGAGCCTGGCGCGCAACGGCAGCGAGGCGCCGGCAATCCTGCGGCCCAATCGCCTCAGCGCTCCGCCGGTCGCATGCATGTGGTCGAAATTGGCGGCACGGCCGGCGCGGGCGCGAATGCCGGATGTCATCAGCACGATGGCATTGGCATCGCGCTCGTGCCGCTCGTCCTCAGCGGCGCCTGCCGAGCCGAAGTAGCGCGGCGCGCCGGCAAATCCCTCGGCCAGATCCGAGAGGTCGCGCATGCCGCGGCGGTCGCGCCAGAGATCGGATGCGCCCTGGATATAATAATTGTTGTTGGGGTGGATGCGGTAGGCGGCCAGTGTACGGCGAACCGGCATGATCCGGCCTTCGATCGCCGCGGCCCTGAGCAGGACCGCATCGGCGCAGATGCGCCAGCGCGCTTCTTCCATGGGCATCAGACGCTCGAGAACCCGTCTGGCAAAGACATTGCCTGATGTCGGGAGGAAATCGAAGCTGGCGGTGTTGAGGAAGATCTGGCGGTTGTCGATATCATGCGGCAGGATGTCATATGCGCCCATGTGGCGGCCGCCGGCATCGATCAATTCGAGGCCGAAGCACAGCGCCGCGAGGCTCTCGTGCCATAGACTGGTGACGGTTTCCACGAGCTCCGGCCTGGCAATGTCATCGGCATCGAGAAAGTAGACGAGATCGCCGCGCGCCGCCGCAAATCCGGCGTTGAAAGCCGACGCCTGACCGCCATTGGATTTGCCGATAACGTGAATGTGACTGCCGAACTCTTCGAGCACCTCCATGCTGCCATCGGTCGAGCCATCGTCGACGACGATGATTTCCAATGCCGGGCGCGTCTGGCGTAGCGCACTGCCGATGCACGCCCCTAAATAGTTGCCGTAATTATAGTTTGTGATGACTATGCTCAGGGATGGATGTTTGCGCATCGACTTGTCGGGGGCTCTCCTCGAAAGATTGCATGCGGAACGTCCGAGACAATCCCACCGACCTGAGCTGCCGCCGCTGTTCCCGATGTTACTTTATGCTTTCCCTGAACTGTGGTAAGAGTTACGTCCTAAAGTCAAGCCGGAAAACCGAGCAGAAAGACGAGAGTCGAGCAGGAAACGGCCATGCAAGATCGTCGGTTTTATCAGTTCAAACCTTGCGGCAGTGATGGGATTGGAGACGACTTGAGGCGCGATCACAGTGGTTTCCGATTTGCGGTTTGGAACGGCAGCTTGCTCAGAAGTCTATTAGCGCTGGTTGCTTTCACGCAATTGCTTTTCCTGTTTTTGGTCAGTCCTGCTCTCAGTGCTGTTCTGGACAAGCTTCCGCCCGGCTCGCGCGTCGCCCTCGTCATCGGCAACGGCGCCTATGAGCAGGTTCAGCATCTGCCAAATCCGCGCAATGATGCCGAGGCAATCGCCAAGGAATTGCGTTCGATGGGTTTTGTGGTCCAAACCGCGCTTGACGTCGATGCACAGGGCTTTCGCGGCGCGCTGCAGAAGTTCGAAACGGTTGCCGACAAGGCTGATATCGCCCTGTTCTTCTATGCCGGGCACGGCCTCGAAATGCATGGCGTCAACTATCTCATTCCGACGGATGCCCGGATTACGCGTGCCAGTTCGGTGCAGGACGAAGCGATCTCGCTGCCACGGGTGATTTCGGCCCTGGATGGTGCGCACAAGCTCAGACTGGTGATCCTCGACGCGTGCCGGAACAATCCGTTCCTGGCAAAAATGCAGGAGGACGGGGCGTCGCGATCGGTGACGCGCGGGCTTGCGCGGGTCGATCCCACGGGCGTGACGCTGGTGGCCTTTGCGGCGGATGCCGGTGCTGTCGCCATGGATGGCCAGGGCAATCATAGTCCTTACACGACCGCACTGCTGAAAACCCTGAACGAGCCGGGTCTCGAACTAAATTTCGTGTTCCGCAAGGTTGCCGCCCGGGTGCGGGAAGAGACCGACAACGAGCAGACGCCCGTCACCTATGGCACGCTCGGGGAAGACGAGATCTATCTGGTTCCCAAGCCCATCGAGACCGCGAAAGTGGAGGACCATGGCATATCGAAAGCCTGGGATGATGCCTCTCGCGCCGGGACCGAGACTGCGATCGTGGCGTTTCTGGGAGAATATCACGACACGTTCTACCGCTCGCTGGCGCTCGACCGGCTGGACTCGCTGCGCACATCCGACAAGCAGCGCGACATGTCCGCCGCCTCGCTCGACGATGTCTATTGGATGACGATTCGCACCAGCCGCAATCCGGAAGATTTCAGGGCCTATCTGCGCCGGATGCCGTCCGGTCCCAATGCCGACCTGGCGGAGGCGCGGATCAAGGCGCTTGAGCGGGCGGCCCAGATCAGGACCGAGCTCGACACGAATTCGGACACGCCGGAAGATCTGGCGAGCGCCATACAACACCGCGCCGACACGCTGCCGGTCAATATCATCCAATATGGATTGGATGCGCTGGGCTATCCGCCGCAGGACATCAACGGCGTGCTCGACCGCTCGACGAAACAGGCGATCAGGGCCTACCAGGCCAGCATCAATGAGCCCCAGACCGGGCGCCTGACCTCGCAGCAGGTGATTGATCTCGTGGTCGCCGCCGCCGCCACGGGCGAGACGCATGCACAGACGGCAGTCGGCGTCATGCTGGCGAGCGGCGACATCTGGGACAAGGACTATGTCGTGGCGCGCGCCTGGCTGGAGCGCGCCGCCGACAAGAACAATCCGACCGCTATCGTCAATCTTGCCATCTTCTATCGCGACGGCCTCGGCATCGGCAGAAATCTCGGACAGGCACGGCGGCTGCTGATCAAGGCGAAGTCGCTGGGCGCTTCCGAAGCGGATCCGATGCTGGCCAAGTTAGGGTCACCCTCATGAAATATGCATTCTGGCCCCTGGGGCTGCTGCTCTGTGCCATCGCACAAAGCTGGTTGGCGCCTGCCTTTGCCGACGACTTCGTGCTGCCACGCGCCAAGATCGTGACCAGCAGCGATTGCAATGATGTCTGCCCGGTCATGGTGACCTTGCCGAGCGGGCTGCGCATGAGCCAGACGCAGATCACCCGGGCGCAATACGGCTTTTTCATCCACGAGACGAACTACCAGCAGCAGGACTGGGGATGCCGGTGGAATTATCCGGGCATCGCCCAGACCGACAAGGACCCGGTCGTGTGCCTGAACCTGCCCGATGTCGAGGCCTATCTGAAATGGCTGAGCGCCAAGGCGGGCGTCACCTATCGCCTGCCGACCGTGGCCGAATATCGCTATGCCGCGATGGCGGGCGAGGATGGGCCCTACTGGTGGGGGCAAAGCATCGGCGAGGGGAGAGCCAATTGCCTCGCCTGCGGCTCGGCCTTCGATACCAAGGGGACGTCGCCGGTCGGCAGTTTCGAGCCGAACCCGTTCGGTCTGGAAGACGTTGTCGGCAATGCCTGGCAATGGACAGCGACCGCCGTCAACAATGGCGCCGACCACTATCTCATCGGCGGCAGCTGGGCCAGTCCGCCGGCCGACTTGCGTGTGTCGAGGGCGATCTGGAACAGTCCGAAAATTCGCTTCAACACCTATGGCCTGCGTGTCGTCACCGACCCGCAATGAGGTGCAGGGATCTCGCTAAAAATATATGATGCGCTTGGGTGCCGTGAGGGAGACGACTTTGAGACGTAAGACATCTGTGGCCCGCTCCGCCGGGCGGGGCCGGCCGTTTCGCACGGCAATGACGCTTCTGGCCATGGTCTCCTGGACGACAACCACCAGCGCCGCCGAGATCATCAAGGACTGCAGCGATTGTCCCGAATTGATTGCCCGCAAGGACGGCACGGCGATCGGCCAGACATTGGTGACCCGCAAGCAATTCGCAGCCTTCGCCCAGGACACCGACTTTGTCGCGAAAGGCGGCTGCCTGCTCAATGACGGCGTCAACTGGAACAATGATGACAAGGCAAGCTGGCAGTCTCCCGGTTTCGAGCAGACCGACGACCATCCCGTCGTCTGCATCAGCTGGCTCGATGCCGTCGCCTATGCCGACTGGCTGACGAAGAAGACCGGCAAGCCCTACCGGCTGCTGACCTTCGCCGAATCCGACGCCATGGCGCATCCGAACAAGACGAAATATCCCTGGGGGAAGAAACTCGGCAATGTCTGCGCCCGCGGCAACATCGCCGACGAGAGCTACAAGAAGGTGTTCGCCAAGGACCCGCGGCCTGTGGTCCGTTGCAGCGACAAGTATGTCTATACTTCGCCGGTCAAGGCTTTCCCGCCGACCTCCGAAGGCTTTTACGATGTGGCCGGCAATGTCTGGCAATGGACCAATGACTGCCTGAAGGGCGACTGCTCCAATGCCGTGTTCCGCGGCGGCGGCTGGAACGACCCGGAGACCAAGCGCTTCGGATTGGGCGACAGCTGGGCCGATCGCATAATACTCAAGAATTTCGTCATCGGCACGCGCGTGATGCGGGACAAGAACTGAGTGGCATCCTCGATTGCAGTCATCACGGGCTCAGCCGGCCTTGTGGGCGCCGCCGCCGCGCGCCGGTTTCACGCCGAAGGCTTCGATATTGTCGGCATCGACAGCGACCGGCGAAGCCACTTCTTCGGCGACGCCGCCAGCACCTTGCCGGAACGGCAGCGCCTCGAACGCGACCTCGCCCGATACCGCCACCATGACGTCGATATAAGGGATGCCGAGGGCATCGAGGCGATCTTCAAATCGCTCGGCAAGGACATTGCCGTCGTCATCCACGCCGCCGCCCAGCCGTCTCACGATTGGGCGGCCGGCGATCCCGTGCAGGATTTCGCCATCAATGCCGGCGGCACGCTGAACATGCTCGAAGCCACGCGCCGCCAGGCGCCGTCGGCCACCTTCGTCTTCCTCAGCACCAACAAGGTCTATGGCGATCACCCCAACCGGCTGCCGCTGCGGCCGCAGGGCCGGCGTCTCGTTCTCGACGAGGCGCATCCGTTCCACGCGCGCGGCATCGACGAGAGCATGTCGATCGACAATACCGCACATAGCTTGTTCGGCGTCTCCAAGACCGCGGCCGACCTCTATGTCCAGGAATATGCCTCGCGCTTCGGCCTGTTCACCGTCTGCCTCAGAGCCGGCTGCCTCACCGGCCCCGGCCACCGCGCCGCCGAACTGCACGGTTTCCTCGCCTATCTCACCAAGGTGGCGGTCAGCGCCGGCTGCTACCGGGTGATCGGCCACAATGGCTTCCAGGTGCGCGACAATCTCCACGCCGAAGACCTCGCCGACGCCCTCTGCCGCATCGCCAGCGAACGCGTGCGGCCCACGATCTACAATATGGGCGGCGGCGCTGCGCTCTCTTGTTCGGTCAACGAAGCCCTGGATACTGTCGGTGAGATGTTGGGCCGGCGGATCGACAGGGTCGAAGAACCTGTCGAGCGCTATGGTGATCATGCGTGGTGGATTTCCGATACGAGCCGGTTTCGGGCGGATTATCCGGGCTGGCGGTTGCGGCATGACCTCGATGGGATATTTGCGGAGCTGATCGAGGGGGCTCGGCGGGATTAGGCTCTCTCCCAGAGRAAGAATGAAATCCCGACAAAACGGGCGTGCTCTAAAGCGTGTCGCGTGAAATGGGATTCGGGCGACACGCTTTAGCTCTTTGTTTTAGCATGTCTTTATCCCGAAACCGGAGGCCACTTTCGGGAGACATGCTTTAGCTATCCAGCAGGCCGTCCATGGCTGTGATGGGCAAGACGAGCCGGTTCGCGGTGCCGGCCAGGCGGTGGAAACCAAAGCCCTGGTAAAATCTCGCGGCGTTCTCATCCTTAGCATCGACGACCATTCCGAGGATGCCGACAGCCTTGGCCGTGGTCCGCGTCGTCTCAAAGGCGTGGACGATCAGGGCGTCGCCATAGCCTTGACCCTGCCATTTGCTGGCGACCGCGAGGCGACCCGGCAGAAGAAAGGGGAGTTCCGTGTACGCGCCGACACGCATCGTCTCCGGCAGAGCATCGCGCGCCACTGCATGTGCACTGAGCGAATAGTAGCCGATGATCTCCGCGTCGTCGGCCAGCACATAGACCCGCGTCAGACCGCGGGCGATATCCTGGCCAGCGAAGCGCTGCAGATAGGTATTGAGCGCGGCGACGCCGCAATCGAAACCCTTGCGATCGTGGCGTTTCGGATCGAGCGCCAGGAATTCCATGTCAGGCCGAGATGTCGCGGAATTTTTTGGCCGCCTTGCGCATGCGCTCTGTCGGCGGCGCCGGTTGCTCCAGCGCTGCAAAGAAGGAAAGCCAATCCCCGCCGGTGAAGCGGGTGCGTTCGTGTTCGGCGATCACCGCAGCCGCCTTCTCTCGCACGCTTTCGCGGATGAATTTGCTTTTGTCGAGGTTGAGATAGGCGCGTGCGGCATCCATCATGGCAAGTGTCTCGCCATCCATCCGCACTTTCAGCGCATCGTCTCTACTCGTTTCCATCGGCTTGTTTCCAGATCCCATAAGATCAATATACCCACATTTGTGGGTCTTTCAACCGTTGCCCATCTCGGCGCACTGAACTTGTCTCACAGGTCAGGGGCTTTTCCCCAACGGTCCCAGCAGCACATCCCCGAATAGCGGCTGATAGCTTTGGCGGACAAGCGGATCTTCCTTGAACGACAAGGCGTATTGGCCGATCTGGTGGAAATAGGTGATGCGGGCCCTCACGACGCTTTCATCGTCCGGATAGCCCATCTTGAGGAAGGCGCGGACGAGAAGCGAGATGCGCAATTCGTCGATAGCGGTCACTTCGGCATTGAGCTCTTTCGAGCCCCGCGCCCAGTCCCGGACCGCCAGATCGAGCTTGGGGCTGAAGGGTTTTTCGTCGACCCAGACATGCACGATATCGCTGAAGAACTGCACCCCGTCGGCGACCTCGATGTCGACCATGGCCTGGAACGGCTGGCAATTCGTTCGTCTCCAGTCGTCCAGCAGAGCCTGTTGCAAGGCTTTGAGGCTCGAGAAGTGAAAATAGAAGCTGCCGCGGGTGATTTTGAAATGACGTGCGAGGCGATCTATCTTCACCTCGGCAATGCCGCGCTTCTCCAGCGCCTTGCGCGCGGCCGCGATCCAATCCTCGCGCGTCAGCGTTTGCCGGGGGGCGCTCTTCTTCGATTTTGCGGCAGCGTCACGTGACGGGTCTGATTTTGCCAAGGGTTCTTCTGCTCTCCAGCCTGCAACGTGGCTGATAACGGCGGATGTCTGTCCTACAGCCGTTATCAACAAGGGTAAGCGGAATCAAGGAAGTGCGCTGATCCGCTCCAGCATCAGTGCGAAGAACGGCGCCGGATCGATGCGGCGCAACACATTGCAATTTCTTGGTTGTTTGGTGACGTGCCACCAGTCGACCACCGTCATGCCGATCGTCACTGGCGACGAGATATCGACGGTGACATAGCACTGTTTCCTCTCGAAGATTTCGGGTGCGAGAAGATAGCCCGTGACGCAGGCATCGTGGATCGGCCGGGCTTCGGTGGGAAACTTGTGCGATCCATATTGGCGGTAGAAGTCGGCGAGGTTGGCGGCTTCGATCGCGGCCCGGCTGCCGGTCCGGCGCAGCGTGTCCAGCCATTCAGGCGTCATCTGCGCCGTATAGGTGCAGTCGATCCCCGCCATGGTCACCGGCACGCCCGAGGCGAACACCTTGTGTGCGGCATGCGGGTCGACATAGATGTTGAACTCCGCCGCCGGCGTGGCGTTGCCGCCTTCGAAAAAGCCGCCGCCCATGAGCACGACCTCGCGGATTCTCGGGATGATGCGCGGCTCCATCACCATTGCCATGGCCAGATTGGTCATCGGGCCGAGCGTGCAAATCGTGATTTCGCCTTCCGGCGCGGCCATGATCGCACGCACGATGTAGTTGACTGCGTGCTCGGCCTGCAGCGGCGTGACCGGATCCGGCAGATCGGCGCCGTCGAGGCCCGTTTCGCCATGCACATATTCCGCCGTCATCAGCGGCCGGACCATTGGCGCCGGGCAGCCGGCATAGACGGGGATATCGGGCCGGCCGGCCAGTTCGACCACTTTCAATGCATTCACCGCAGTTCGGGCAAGAGGCACGTTGCCGCCGACGGTCGTCACGCCAACCACCTCCAACTCCTTGGGAGAGCCGAGCGCGAACAGGATGGCGAAAGCGTCGTCCTGCCCGGGATCGGTGTCGATGATGATCTTGCGTGGGGTCATTGCGGTGGGCTTCCGATCATTGAATATTAGCTATTGCCGATATCATTTTCCTGTGTAGAAATACAATACAGTATCGTATGTTCAATAGAGGAGTTGGCGATGAACCCGAACGACCGAGGCGATTTTTCCGAGATCCCGATCCTCGATGTCTCCCCGCTCTATGGCCAGGACGAGGCCGCCATCCGCGCCACGGCTGCAACGCTGCGCACCTATCTGGAACAGATCGGTTTTCTCTATGTGGTCGGCCACCCGATTCCGCGCGCCGATGTCGAGGCGGTGCGCGACGCCAGCAAGCGTTTCTTCGCGCTTCCGGACGAGCAGAAGCTCAGGCTCAAGATCGACAGGAATTTCCGCGGCTTCCTGCCCTTTGCCGGCTCGACCATCGTCACGTCGTCGGTTGCCACCGTCAGCAAGCCGAACCAGAGCGAGTCGATCTTCTTCATGCACGAAGTGGATGCGAACGACCCCAAGGCGTTGGCCGAAAAGCCGCTCCAGGGGCCGAACCAATGGCCGGAGGAGGCTCTGCTGCCCGGCTTCCGCGACACGGTCGAGCATTATGTCGACGAAATGAGCACGCTGGCGCGCAAGATGGTCGGCGCGATCGCCCTTTCGCTCGGATTGCCGTCCGATGACCTCGACCGCTATTTCGACGACCCCACCACCTTCCTGCGCCTGCTGCACTATCCGACGCAGCCCCAGGAAGAAGGGCTGTTCGGCTCTGCGCCGCATACGGACTATGGCTTCATCACGCTTCTGGCGCAGGACGATGTCGGCGGCCTCGAGGTCAAGAACAAGGCCGGCGAATGGGTGCCGGCCCCGCCTGTGCCGGATTCCTTCGTGATGAATGTCGGCGATATCCTGGCCCGCTGGTCCAACGACCTGTTCGTGTCGACGCCGCATCGCGTCATCAATCGCACCGGTCGCGAACGCTATTCGCAGCCGTTCTTCTTCGACCCGTCCATGGACGAGATGATCGAGGCGCTGCCGGTCTGCGTGCAACCGGGCGCGACGGCCAAATATCCGCCGGTGCTCTATGGGGACTATCTCATGGAGCGGATCGACAAGAATTATCACTATCGCAAGCAGCAGGCGCAAGGCGCCATGGCCGCGCGACACTGATGCGCCGGCCGGCGGGCCGAGGTTTGGGAGGATTCGACCGGTGCGCCGGATCGGACATCGCGAGGGACGGGCAAAGCCAAAACCTTCGCAGCTGGGAGTGACAACAACAATGAGAGGAACGTCTGACATGAGAAGACATCTGGTAGTGGCAGGCATGACGCTTGGCGCGCTGCTTTCCGTATGGAGCGGCCCGGCGACTTCGGCGGAGGTCAAGCGTTCGCCCGATGTCGAAAGCTCCGGCAAGCTCTCCGTCGCCAACACGCTTGATTACGCTCCGTTCGAATATATCGACGCCGATGGCAACCAGGCCGGCATCATCATCGAACTGGCGGGCGAAGTGGCCAAGCTGGTCGACGCCAAGCTCGACATTCAGCGCACGCCCTTCCCGTCAATGATCCCGGGCCTTGCCGCGGGACGGTTCAAAATCGCCTGGGAGACTTTTTCGGCCAAGCCGGAGCGGCTGCAGCAGGTCGATTTCGTCATGTTCATGAAGGCCGGCGTGGCGGCGTCGACCACACCCGACAAGAAGGCCAGCTTCTCCGGCGACCTGCCGCTGTGTGGCAAGAAGATCGGCGTGTCGGCGGGCACTGCGTCCGATTTCCTCGTCGACACGCTCAGCAAGGAATGCACCGACAAGGGCAAGGCAGCGATCGCGAAATCGGTGTTCAATTCGTCGACCGACATCGTCCAGGCCGTGCTTTCCGACCGCATCGATGCGCGCATGGACGACGCCACGGCATCCAGCTATTTCGAAGTGACCAGCAAGGGCCAGCTCGTCGTCCTGCCGACGCTCTATGACGTCGCACCGCTCGGCATGGCGATCGCCAAGAACGACCCGGCTACCGCCGACATGATGGTCGCCGCTCTCGGCGAACTGTTCAAGAACGGCACCTACAAACAGATCCTCGACAAATACGGCATGGGCTCCTACGCGATCAAGGAACCCTATTTCGTCAACAGCATGCAGTCGCTGCGTGCCGATTGATGCAGTCGTTCGGCACATGCGTCCTATTCAGCGCGTCTTGAATGATACCGAGCGCCGTTGCATCCTCCGATGCAGCGGCGCTCGATGCTAAAATAGGCTCAGGCGTCGGTTTCGACGCTGCAGGGATTGAGACATGAGCATCGCAGATCCTCTCGGGGGCGGCGCCCACATGGCCGTCGCGGATCAGGTCTTGCGCCTGAAGGTCGTTCCCCGGCGACATTATGGCATCTGGGTCGGGACAGTGCTGGCGCTTGTCCTGGCCGGCCTGATCATCCGGGCATTCGCGGTCAATCCCGCCTTTGCCTGGGACACGGCCTTGCGCTACCTGCTCCATCCGCCGATCCTGCGCGGTCTTGAAACTACGCTTATACTGACCGTGCTGATCATGGCCGTCGCTATCGTCGTCGGCACGGTGATTGCCATCATGCGCGTGTCGCCGAGCCCTGTTCTCAGGGCCTTTGCCGGCCTCTATGTCTGGTTCTTCCGCGGCGTGCCGGCTTTGATCCAGCTGATCTTCTGGTTCAATCTGTCGCTGCTGGTGCGCGAGATTTCGCTGACGCTGCCGTTTTTCGGCACGATCTTCTCGGTGCGCACCAATGACCTGATGACACCCTTCCTCTCCGCCGTGGTGGCGCTGTCGCTGTGCGAGGCGGGCTATATGGCCGAGATCATCCGGGCCGGCATCAAGTCCGTGCCGAGCGGCCAGGCCGAGGCGGCGAGCGCGCTCGGCATGTCCTATCGCAAGATCCTCAGACGCATCATCTTGCCCCAGGCGATGCGCTTCGTCGTGCCGCCGACCGGCAATGATGCGATCAACGTGCTCAAGCTGACCTCGCTGGTGACCTTCATCGCCGTCGATGATCTCTTCTATTCGGCGCAGAGCATCTATGCCCGTACCTTCGAAACCATCCCGCTGCTGATCGTGGTGGCCTTCTGGTATCTCGCCGTTGTCAGCATCATGTCGGTCGGCCAGCATTTCCTCGAACGGCATTTCGGGCGAAGCGACAAGCGCGACGATTCCATGCTGCTGGACATCATGCGCAATGCCGTGGGCTGGCCGAGGAAGCAAAGCCATGTCTGACGCCAAGAGCGCCAACCGTGCCCGCTTCCAGATCCCGCGCGATTCCATGGTTTTCGCCCGTGGGGTGCGAAAGTCCTATGGCAGCCTCGAAGTGCTGAAGGGCGTGGATCTGGATGTACCCACGGGATCGGTGACCTGCATCATCGGACCTTCCGGCTCCGGCAAGAGCACCTTTCTGCGCTGCATCAACCACCTGGAGAAGCTCAGCGGCGGGCTGCTGCTGGTCGACGCCGAATTCGTCGGCTACGACCTGGCCGGCGACAATCTCTACGAAGTCCGGGACGACCTGCTCTGCCAGCGCAGGGCCGAGATCGGCATGCTCTTCCAGTCCTTCAACCTGTTCTCGCATATGACCGTCATGGAAAACATGATCGAGGCGCCGGTACAGGTCCGCCGCATTGCCGCGGAACAGGCCCGCGCCGAAGCGACCGTGCTCCTGGCGCGTGTCGGCCTGTCGGACAAGCACAACCGCTATCCAAGGGAACTCTCCGGCGGCCAGCAGCAGCGCGTGGCGATTGCCCGCGCCATGGCGATGAAGCCGAAAGTGCTGCTGTTCGACGAACCGACATCGGCGCTCGACCCGGAACTGGTCGGCGAGGTGCTGAGCGTCATGCGCGATCTGGCCGAAAGCGGCATGACCATGGTCGTCGTCACCCACGAGATCGGCTTTGCCCGCGAGATCGGTGATCAACTGATTTTCATGGACCAGGGCGTGATCGTCGAACGCGGCGAGCCCCGCGCCATGATCGCCAATCCGCAATCGGCACGCACGCGCGAATTCCTGTCACGGGTGCTGTAGCCGCTTGTGACAGGCTCTCTTTCGCCATCGCACCTGCACAACAGCTCAATCGTCCGGTTCCCGTTCAGGCGAACCGTTCGCGCTTCATGCACCGAATGGAAGGGCCGGTAGTTGCAAGTCGGCTCCCGAGGTCTGCTGGCCACCGAGTCAGGCGGAGCGGTGATGGCCCGCGTGACGTTGGCACTACACGTCAGTACCGGTCGCCACGCTTTTCTTCGGTTTCCGGCCTTGGCCGCTCGAACGCTCCGGCTTGGCCAGGCGCAGATTGGCTTGATTGAGATCCCGGACCTGGAGCCAGATTTCGGCGTCTTCGGGTGTGAGTGGTTTTGCGAACAGGTAGCCCTGTCCCCATTCGCAGCCCAGATCGGCGAGTTGCTGCGCCTGGGCTTCCTCTTCGATCCCCTCGGCGACGACGCTCATGCGCATGCCCTTCGCCATCGCAAGGATGGTGGTGACGAGCTGCAGGTTTTCGGCATTCTCCATCATGCGCGATATGAAGGAGCGGTCGATCTTCAGAATATCGATCGGGTATCGATGCAGGTAACTGAGCGATGAATAGCCGGTGCCGAAATCGTCAAGGCTGATCTGGACACCCAGTGCCTTCAACTGCTTCATGACGCTGACGGCGCGTTCGGGATTGTCGACGGTGCTGCTCTCGGTGAGTTCGAGTCTGATGAGCTTCGGATCGACCTCTGTTTCCGCCAGCACCCTCTGTACGCATTCGACCAGGTCGTGCTGAGCGAACTGGCGTGGCGAGAGGTTGACGCTCATCGTCAGGTGTTGATCGCTGCCGAACATATCGGTCCAGGACTTTGCCTTGAGGCAGGCCTCTCGCAACACCCAGAGCCCCAGCGGAACGATCAGGCCGGTATCTTCGGCCACATTTATGAAACCTCCGGGGTAGATCAGCGGTTCGTCCTTGCGCTGCCATCGGATCAGGGCTTCAAATCCGGAGACTTGTTGCGACTTCAACGACACGATCGGCTGGTAATGCAGAACGAATTCTTCATTTGCCAGGGCCAGGCGCAGGCGGTTTTCCAGGTGCATGCGCGCTGACGCCGCATCGTGCATCGACGGATCGTAGATGGCGGCCCGGGCCTTTCCAAGGGTCTTGGCCTGGTACATGGCAAGGTCGGCATCGCGCAGCAGATCGATTGGGTCGAGATAGGCTGAGCCATTGCCGGCGATGCCGATGCTGGCCGTGGTATGGACGAGTTCGCGTCCCAGGACGAAGGGCTCTGCCAGAACCTTCTGGATCTGCTCCGCCAGACGCCATGCCTTGCCCGCATTGTCGTCGTCGGCGATCAGCACGATGAACTCGTCACCGCCCAATCGCGCCAGCAGATTTCCGCGTATCGTGGAAACGAACGCCGATTGCTCTTTACTGCCGTCGCCGAGCAAAGCGCGCAAACGATCGGCGACGCTGATCAGCAGGTCATCGCCCACGATATGTCCCAAGCTGTCATTGATGATCTTGAAACGATCGAGGTCAATGAACAGGACCGAGAAATTGTAGCTTTCCCGTCCTTTTGCCTGTTCGATTGCTGCCTTTGCCCGGGTCATATAGAACGTCCGGTTCGGCAGGCCTGTCAGTGCGTCATGTGTCGCATCGCGCACCGCTGCTTCCTTGGCGACCAGAAGTTCGCCGGTCAATCGCTCCTGTTCGGCAACCGTCACCGCCAGCGTCTTGTTGGTTTCAACCAGATCCGAGCGCGCGTTGCTCAAACCGATGCGGGCCTGCTGCAGGCCGAGCGCCGCGTGTTTCACCCCATCCTGCATCAGGTTGAAGCTGTGCGCCATGGCGCCCAGTTCATCGCGTGAATTGACAATGACGGGCACGACATCGATCGAGGCGACGGCGGCATCCAGGCGTCCGGAGCCCAGCGCCTCCATGGCATTGGCCAGATCCTTGACGGTGCCGTTGGCCAGTCGACGCGCTGCGGCGCTGACCTGGTCGGCGGAATGCGCAATCATGCCCGGCAGGACAATTCCGACACTGATCGTCAGGAGTGCAACAGCAACGAAAATATCTTCGAGCACGGCGACGAAGCCGGCATCGCTCTTCGGTATGGCGCCGATCGCCAGCATATAGCCGCCGGCATCGAGCGCCAGCACCAGGAGCATGGCGCCGGTCAGTTTGACGTGCAGCGAGTTCCCGACGCCTTTCTGGCCGGTTTCGCGCCGGTCCTGCAGCTTTCGCCAACCGTAGAGCAGGGCTCCGGAATAGGCCATCAGCAGGCCGATCACCACGGTCGGCAGCCCGAATTGTTCGAAGCCGAGCATGGCGCTTGCGCCCCAGACCGCGGCGGCGCCCAGGCCGAGACTGATGGTGCCTTTCGGCGCGCGATAGGGTCGCTCGGCGTCGGGTGCGTCGCGGCGCAGCAGCCAGACGGCGACCGATGGCATGCATATGCCGATCAGATACGTGAAATTGGCCGCCGCGATCAACCAGATCGGGTCGCCGATCAGCAGAAATGCAATGGCGAAGCCGGCGGTCGCTAGTGTCGCGACATAGGGCGCGTCGGTCGACATGCGTTTCGACAGGAAGCGGGGCGCAAGGCCATCCTCGGAAATCTGTGCCAGTGTTCTGGCCGCGCCCGCCAATGGCTGGAGGGTGCCGTGGAACATGTTGAACATCATGAAGCCGATTGCCGCCGCCTTTGCGCCGCTGCCAAACGCCGGCGCGAAGGTCGGCCCGAGAACCTCGGAGAGATCATGGCCAAGCGCTTCGGGGCCGAGTGTTCCAAGCCAGACGATCGGCAGGATGACGAAAAACAGGCCCGCCATAAGGCCGCTGACGCGCATCGCACGCGGCACGTTCCTGACCGGATCGACGGTCTCTCCGACATGGCATGTCGCGGCCTCGAAGGCAGGCGCGCCGAAGCCCACCAGATAAAGGCCGGCCATCAACGATGTCATCGTGCCGAACCAGCCTGGGAAAGGAACGGTGATGTGCAGGTCGAACGACCTGTGCCAATCAACGGCACCACTCAATATCGGTATGATCGCGGACAGGAAGGCAAGCGTTGCCGATGCGCAGGCGATCGGGATGGCCAGACCCGCGACCCAGCGCACGCCCAGCAGGTTGACCACGGTGAAGGTGGAGACGATGGCAATGGCAATGATCGAAACCGGAACGCCAGGCAGGCACCATTGCTGGATTGCGACCCCGGAAAGGATCGCCGTGACGCCACAGGTCGGAACCCAGCCCCACCAATAACAGACACCCGTCAGTGCCGACAGGATTGGACTATAGGGTTTGAACGCCTCGGTGCAGGCGGCCGATATGCCACCCACCCGATTGGGCGACATGAGCACCAGCTCGGTCCAGCCGGGAGCGGACACGTAGCTCAGAACAAGACCAAGCGCCAACAGGACCAGCGACGCGCTCCCCTGGCCTGCAATGTCACCCTGGCCGACGAACAGGGCGGTGATCAGGAACAGCATCTGGTTGCTGCCGCCCATGGCCAAAGCCGACGTTCCCCGCCACCCAATCACCCTTGGATGCGCGAGGCCTCCATTGGGTGGCTTCGCATGCGATTGACTGTCTGAAACCTGCATGTCCGGGCGCCATACATGAGAGAAAGGTAATTAAGTAATCTGACAAATTACTGAAAAATATGTGAACCGATAAACTACAAGTAGACACTGCCGTCAGCTTCAGCCATTTCGAGCGACGTCGTGCCGGCTGTGCCGGACCTTGACTGTCTTGGACGCGCGTTGTCCTGAAACCGGTTCCCACTTTCAGGCGACACGCTCTAATCTCAGCCTCGTGCAACAGGCGATCTCAAGCGACATCCGGTCGAACTCTCCAGCGTCGGCGCAGCGGCGCGAACAGCTTCATGGGCAAAACTTGGGCGCGGTCAAAATGAAGAAGGCGGCCCTTTTTGAGGCCGCCTTAAACACTTGTAATCACAAGAAAAAGGATGGTGGGCGTGACAAGGATCGAACTTGTGACCCCTACGATGTCAACGAAAAAATGCTTATCGCTGCCCGTCCGCTTTCCAATGTAAATTCATAGCCAAATCAGCTGCATACCGCTTTATAACAGAGCGGCGAGGATCGAGCAACTGGCCGATTACTGTGGGCTGAGTGTGACCACAGTGTGCCCGTCGCCGGCTTAAAACCGAGATCAAATCGGCTTCTTTTCAGTGATGTTTCCCTTGATGAAATCGGCCAAGTTTTGGCCCGGCCTTGCGCACCATTCCTTGTCTTTCATCACCTTGTAATCTTTGGTTTTATAGGTGACGCTCCAAAACTCAAAGCCCGACCGTTTCAAAAAGTCTCGAATTTGGTCCTCGCAAGTTCTGATGCGATGGCTGGTGAAACCCAATCTCTTCAGTTCAGACTGCCGGAATTCGAAAGCCTTTTCGTTTTCGGAAATGACGAAATCCTCTGTAAAGTTTCCATAGTCGAAATCAAAAAAACCGGTAATTTCGACGTCTGCGCCAAGGCTTTCGTTGGTAAAAATGTAAACATCTTTTGCTTGCCCATGGATCAGCCTTGCCCGGCCAACGGCTTGTTTTGTCTCGGATTTCGCGAGTTGATCATGCATATGCCGCAGCCGATCATCTTTGAATACGTGATTAGACAATGACATCGCAGACCCGGCTTTCATTCGAACCGGTACGTTTTGGTCCCATTTCTCTGTCGAAATACTCTCCCCAAAAAACGCCTTTCCGCGCCTCTTCAAATCCTTCTCGTCAAGGTAATTGCGGCCTAGGATGATTAGACAATCGACATTCTCGAACTCATTGGTCCCGCGAAGATTCCCAAAATGGCGGACCAGCTTGACGCCAACCTGCTCGGCGACATCTAGCGCAAAGTCAGGGCATCCACGAATACTCTTGTAAGTAATTAGCCCGGCTGTCCTGCCGCCCAATTGGTCCCGTTCCACAAGGGCTTTTATCTGCGCAATCGCGCGGTTCCGGACGTCCTCATTCTCAAAGAGTATTTTCTTCGATCCGCAAAAATTCGGGGTCTGGTACACGTTTATGTCGGGTTTAGATTTCACGCTGATGTCGACGTAACGGACGCTTGGGAACATCTCTTTCATGAAATGCTCGTCGGCTGTCGCATCGAGATGGAGGATAGGTGTGGTTTGATACCGATCGGCGATCGTCCGATAGCGGCATAAATGAAGCTCACCACCGGAACATGAAATATCGCGATGCAGTTCCTTCGCGCTTACGCAGTTGGAGACGTAATCAGCAAGATACCGAAGCGTCTTTGATCCAGACGCTGCGTTTTTTTCAGGCGAAAGCGTTTTGAAATCCGAAAGAATTTTCGATCTGTGTTCATCAATGGCGTCGCTAAGCAACTTTTGCTGTTCCATCGATGACAGCACCGCGCGCAGACTTGCAAATTTGCACTCGGGAGAAACCTTTTCAGTATCAAACCGCAAGCAGGTTTCATCAACGACTATGAAATCTGGTTCCCATGTCCGATCTGCTGGTTCGGCGTTATCGTAAGCATCAAGCTTAATGCCACACCAAAAGGCGCCCGGCGCATTGTAAAGCTCTTCAGTCGCGGCAAGACGGATATTAGCCAGCGGATTGATATGCGTCGTGTAATCACAGACAGCGCCACGCATGCAGCCTGTCATGCAAAAATCGGTCGGAATCGATCCGTGGAATTTTTCGTATGCATCACCATTCTCACACATCCGGTGACCATTGGCGTCTACGTAGCCTTTGCCTCGAACGACCGTTGCGCTCGTCATATGCTTAAATCCGGTTTTTTTCCGATGCTGCCCAATAAGTCTGTTTAATTTCTTGTAATTTTCATCCACCAACTTATGCGTCGAACAGAGGATTAGAACGTTGACTGAGTAGGGCAATTTCGCGATCTCTTGCAATGCAAGGGTGGTCTTCCCGAACCCCATGGATGCGCGAATGACGGTTGACTCTCCGGTCTTGAAAAAATTTGAAACCGTTTCCCTCATGAGCTTCTCGCCATCCGGAACAGACAGCATGGGCGCGAAAACATGGTCGCTAAGTTCAGCTTTTAGCTTTCTCGTATCCCATCCCCGAACGTGCTTCTTTTCGGGCTTCTTGTCCGGTCGCCAACCAAAGCTCATTGCAATTTTGCAGAGATTTGCGGTGAAATCCCTTTTCGCTGCACGCAACTGACCACGAAGGTCCGAACTCAGCTTCGCTTTGTCGTCAACGATCCAATGAAATTCGAGCAAACCAATTCCGGGTTCACCGAGGATATAAAGCACGGCAAAATTGATTGGGCGACGCTCATGCCAGGTTAGATCACGTGGAATGAACGACAGCATTTCGGTGACTTCCCGAGAATCCAACGTATCGCTTTTCCCGCCAGAGTTGGTCGGAAGAACCGGATCTGCAGCAGCCTCCACGACACAAAGTTCGTTGACTTCAAATGTCTCGCAATCGGGATTGAAATAGGCATCCGGATCATGACAAAGGAAGCTGGCTTGTGAAATGCTGTCGGCAGAATCGTCAAATTCGACTTCAAGCCACTGATGCAGATAGTCAGCACCACGATCATAGGCTCGGACAAATCGGAGTTTGTTCTCTTCTAATGACAGGCTCGGATCGAATGCGAAATCCGATTTAAGAGCGAGCTTCATTTTGTTGCTCGGCGACCGATGGACATAGAGCACGCATGGAATCGTCTTGGCCACTGCAATCCAATGGTCATAATCGGTCTGTTCGACGGCCGTATCGACATCGTACTGAATAACACCAGTCGCAACGGAATTTTCATTCAATATTTTCCCAGAGCCGATGAAGCCGGGATAAATGGCGGGGAATAGTTTAACCTTCAGCTTTGCCCTTTTCGCCTTGTCAGGTTCAGCACGGACCTGTTCCGTCTTCCCTTTCAATTTTCCGCCACGAATAAATTTAAAAACTTCTTCAGATTCAACGAGATAAGCTTCACTTTCATGGACGTCTTCGACAATCAAGAACTGCATAATTTTCCTCTTCAATATTTCAAAATGACAATGATGACGCACGCTTCGCGCGCGCGTCTTCGACCGATATTTGTTGATAATTGGAATCCGCTAGAAAAAGCGCCGGGCATCTTAAGCTAATAGAGAGATCGCGCCAAAGGGCGGGCCAATGAAGTACAAGAACCAATTTCAAATATATTCACTGTTATGAGCCAAATCAGTGCAGGTGTCAAGCGCATTCGAAAATTTTTTGATATATAACTTCGTATATCATAAGGAGAAATCAGAAGTTTAATTGCTAAATCAAATGTAATATTAAGTTCTATATTTTTAATTTTTATCGTTTCCGCCGACTATAGTTTTTAAAATCATAGATTCAAGAACTTTCTTTGTGATCACGCATTTTTCTCCTTGCAATTCCGGAATATTCCTGTATATTATGATCTACGGTCGAGGCTGAAGAAACGGCAATGACTGATCCATAAAAATCAAAATATTTTTTAGATGGTCGAATGATTTAATTCGACATTCATAACGTTTTTATTAGGAGTTTGAAATGGAATAACGGTGTTCATCTTAGCATATGTGTAAACTGATACTTTAATTCAAGTTGTCGATCAAATTTAATAATTTCTATCTCCTTTTACATTGAAGGAATGTATTATATTTATTGGCGTTATGGAGAATAATGAATAACAGCAATCTAAGTCCCAACAATTATGCCGTCTGCGAAGAATGGTATGAGGGCAATTCTCGAGATCTAACCGCAGAAGATAAGTCACCGATCGGCAATTACGGCCATCGCCTGATTCAAGATTCTATTGGTGAACGGCGCTCCATCGAAATCCGCTACAAGGATGACGACAAGCCAAGGCATTTTGATCCGTATGTGTTCTACCAACACACGGGAACCGGCAATTACCTGATCCACGGGCTGCAAACCCTTGATCCAAACAAGCCGGAATTTCAGCCCAAGCGGCGAACTTTCAATCTTGCTGAAATTCAATCGGTTGAAATGTCCGAGAGGCATTTTGAGCCGGAAAACCAATTTTGATGCCGACCAAATGAAGGAAGTCGAAGGCATCATTGCAATTATTACAACAAAAACATCAATTTAAAAGGAAAAATATTATGGAAAATACATCGAATAACACTGTCAATTCCGCCGAATTCGCAAGCGCCAAGCGCGAGCCTTTTATGCACGCCGACAATCAGAATGAGATCACATCGAAGCTTACCGACCTACCTGTGCGCGAAGAAAATCAAATAGCCGCGAAGGTTTTCGCGGCCACCTCTGCCAGAAAGGTAATCTCCATCCTTCTCGAAGGAGAGAGCGATTATATAACCGTCCACCCATATTTAATTTATGGTCTATTTCCAGACGAGTTGTTCCTGCTTTGCTATGGAGTCGATGAAACCGGTAGGGTATCGCAAGACAGCGGTTATCGTGATTTCGACCTATATGCGATCAACGAAATGGTGGAAACCGGCGAAGAGTTCGAATGCCGGGATGATTTCGATGTAGAGAATCGCGATTTGCATCCCGACTGCGACCCAGATTTCCACGAAATTGTTGCCGCTTGCCAGCCCAATTGGATCAATTCGGAAGATATTTGCTATTTCCATGAAGATGGAATGCCAATTTGCGAGCTGCGACCACGCAAGATCGATGAAATGGCTGATGCGGAAAGCCGCCTGCGCGACATTGTTTGGTATAATCGCTGCTACCTTCGCAACAAATATGCAATCGAAGATGGTTCAATGAAAATCATCAACTCCAAGCAAGCATCTTGGGCGTACGGTCAAACAGAAGTTATGGTCGACACCATCTGGCAGGGAGCGTGCAGGTCGGCGGCACGGATCGAAGCCGAAATTCCGATGGACGAATTGCTCATCGAAGACGAATTCGAATGGGGAATGATCAACGGGAAGCTTTCTGCTTTGCGGTGGGCGCTCGGTTGGGAATGGGATTTCTTGGACACCTAAGCCGGGATTATCGACCATTCGACGCCAGCTTGCCAGCTGCCTGTCGGCCTAACTACTCAAAATTTTCATTGGAGAAGGCGCAGCGCGGCATGCGCCTTTCTCCGAATTTGCGAAATAATTATTTGAAGCATTAAGGAATAAAATGACAAACCAAGACGAACTCAAAACGGAAAATATCCGGATCATTAGAGAGGCAATGGACCGCAAACGTATTATCCAGTTTTCATATTACGGAACGCGCATTACGCATCGCTTCGCGCCGCATGAAATCAAATCTTCTTCTGCCGGGCTATATGTCGCTGGAACGTATTACGACGACAGCGCCAAACGCTCACCGCGAAACTACACAATCGCGAAGATGTCGGACATTCGAATAACGTCTCAAACTTTCCAGCCACCAAAAACCTTCAATCCGCGAAAATCCGACCGCAACAAGCAGGTGGTCGCACGGGTGAAGACGGCGGACGAGAAGGAAATGGAGAAATTGTCGATCTTCGATTTCATGCCGCTCACCCGGCAATCGCGGTAGTGGGTGAGAATGCCGGTTCGCCGGCGATATTTACCCTGGCTCTGGCGGCGGCATCGCGGGCCATCGGATGCGAGTGTTCCTCACCTAATGCAGCAATTGGCAGAAGGAGCGGTGAAGGGCGACTAGCGATCTCCCGGCACACGGCTTCGGCCACATACATATCCTCGTTGGTGACCAGCGTAGTGAGGAAATCTAAGTCTGACAGGTCAAGCGAGGGAATAAGGATGGGCAAGATGATGTCTTTGTCCGGCTCAGAGCTTAAGGAAGATATCAGTTCCCTCAACGTCGCTTGATCGGCTGCGATCCATGCATGGTCCGGATGTTGGTCGTAGACATATCCTCCAATCTCAAAGGCGCGTTGAACCGCCTTTATGAAGCTGTCGACACTATCGAAGACAATGCGACTTTCCCCATCGTGCGCAAGATGTAGCACCGCGCCGCCAAAGGGAGCGCGGCAAAGAACAACGTGGTGATCGCTCGTGCCGGGGTCATCAATGATTACGCCTTCAAGATCGCGCACAACGGGATGGAAGGCTCGGAACTCTTCAGTCCGATTGAGTGAATCTGCTATTGTGAGTAGACCGAGACCATCCCGCATGAGCCGTTGTTTATCGACAAACCGGAAATGGTCCTGAAGTTGCTCGGCAATGCCGACGTCGCCAGTTAACGCGATCAATCTAGGGTTCATTCCATTTAGACCCTTATCTTGTCGTCAGACTCGGTCAGTAGCTTGCTGTGATCAACGACTAAAATTCTCGCGTATATTCGCCGTGAGACTCCATAAAGTATCCCTTAGAGACCAGCCATTTATTAATATTCTCGCCATCAGAATAGAAAATTGCCGCTTTTTCGTCGCCCTTTACGCAAATCTGAAGAGGCTTATTGCCAATTTTCATTGCAAGCGCGGCTTTAACTTCTTTAAACCACTGAAGGAAAGACTGTACCGATTGTGACGGGACCCCGAGATCTTTGAAGGCAAGCACGGTATTGTATCTCAATTCGAACCCGAGATCGACGTCCACGCGTACGGCTTTCGGAAAGAACTCGATTGCAGTCGCGGGATAGAGCCTTCCAAGGCAATCGGATTTATCCTCGGCTGCATTGACGGCAGTTACGCACAAATAGCCGAAGGCGGCGATGGAAAAGATTGTGGTCACATGTTTCATGCTTCGGAAATACTGCAGAATTCAGGCGAATTGCGGGCGATCGATGTCGCGGGTTTAGTCGTCACGGAAAAGACACGAATATTTCCTTGGTTCAACCATGCAGATGTTTAAAATTAAAATTGCGCTTACGGTCTTGGGTTCGCTGGTTCTCGCCATCCCGGCGACAGCCCAAAGCAAAATTCCGTGTTTCGGGCGAGAGTATCCGGCCAAGGTGATCACCGTTTTCGCCAGATCGGCACGGCTGGACGTGGATTTGGGATTTGGCCTTAGCTATCAAGGCATTGTGGAATTGGACGGCACAAAAGAACCCAACAAGCCCGTTGCCGAATGGTATGGCAAGGCAAGCGAAGCGCTTAGTCAGAAAATCTATGGCAAGCTCCTGACTATTTGCGTTGTGAACGGTGAAGGGAAAGAGGCGTACTTTTACGTTGATGGCAATGAAATAAACAGAGGGATGATCAAGGAAGGCTTCCTTGACGCTATGCCGACTCCGCCGTTCGGCGTGAGAACGGATTTTTGATTGCTGTCTCGTTTGCACATAGGTTTTGGTGAAAGCCGGAAACGGTTTCATGGCATCCGCATCGGTTCCGTTTTGCGCCAAAAGTTCTTTCCATGCTTTGCCTTCAGCACGCGAACGGCGCGCACTGCTTGTCTGTTGCTTTCGGAATCTTCAATAATTGCCGATGCGCCACAACTAACGTCGCCAAATTCAAACACGCGTTGACCGTCCGGTTCAATCTGGTCATGGACGGCAACAATGATCTTCGCCGGTCCGTTCCATTTGGCCGGGACTTTGAAATTCGGCCACATCGCGTACGCTGTGATATTTTTAGCTGAAACGGGTTTCCCATCGAGATTTGCGGTGATTGCCAGTTCAAACCTTGCAACTTCATGGTTCGGAAATTTTGGTATTGGATAAGCAATCTTGTCATATTGGGTGACGGTTGCTTCGAAAGCTTCGCCATCGCCCAAACCGCGCAAGTCAGGTGGAAGTCCAAGGGAACACGGAAACGCCATTGTTGTTTGGGCGGCAATCACTACCGCAAGGATTGACGCTTTCATCATCTTCGTTTCGCCGGTGAAATTATCATAGTATGGGAACATTCTTCATGTAGAAGTGATTAAGAAAAATACCATTTGGCTCTTCGTTCGCGAAGTCGTCGAGTTGCATGGCTGAATAGCAAGAAATTTTTTCAATATAAATCGAACATCGATTTATCCGAGTGAGATTGCCGTTCTGAATTATACGAAAAACGATTGAAACGCCAAGCAAGCCTTCTAAAAGGTTTCCTTTTGAACAACTTTCAGCAATGTTTTGGAATGCGTTAAACACGCTAGTTTTTGAAAGATTCTCTTTCGGGATATCGACGCCAACTAATAGGAAACAACCGGGTTCATCCGGATAGCCACTTTCACGAATGGCTGTGTAGATCGAAAAAGGGAATTGTGCGTTTTTGGAACCGTCCCTTAATCGGGCGCATATATCGTCATTGTCCATGTCAGGTTCTCTGATCGGCACCATTCACGGCCTGTAGAATGCGCTAATTCTCTTGGATCGCATATCCTTCATGGATGACGTGAGCGTTGCGTTGATAAATTTTGGGCAACCGGTTGATATCGACATTTTGCACGCCGCGAGAAAAGATGTCGTATCTTTCCCATTCAGTCAGTCCATCCATACTTAGAATTTCGTCAATCCCGCCAGGAAGTTCCTCTTGCATGATCAGCAAGCTGTCTGGCCCGTCTATTTCATAGAAAATATTCGTGCGAAGCTTATATGCAATCATCTTATAGATAAATGTTCTACCTTCCCAATTATTTTCGTCATAGGGCGCTTCGATAAGGGCCATCATTTGGGGGAGAATGTCCTGGCCGATCTGTTTCGAAAGATAATGACAGCATTCGACCAAGACCGAATGCACGATCCTTACATTTTCAACGCCGCGGGTATCCGAGATTTCCAACACAAGTTCGCGAAGCTTTTCGGTTATGTCGATTGTCATAGAGCCGCCGATTGAAGTGGTTGTATTTGATGATTGCGCTTTGAAAATTGGGCATCAAGCGATCCCATCGCTATCGAAAGGAAGTAGGTTTTCATGTGTCCCTTCACAGAGCTTACTCTTCACACAAGGTAATTGCCTTCTTTAGGCCGAAATCGATTGGAGCAAGCACATGCCTATCAGCGCAAGATCAATATTCGCTTTCGCCTTCATGTGCCTCACCATTTGCACGGCACACGCTTCAGACGATCAAAAAATGCAATTTTTTTCTCGCTATGCTGACCTTCTGAACGAAACGTGTAGAGACGGGTATGTCTTACATAGCAATGAAGCCCACGAAAAGAAGTCGTTCTGTATTGGCTTTCTATATGCCGTCATGTTGCGGTTGGAATTGGATAAAGAGGCATGTTTCGGTGCTGATATCGGACCAATGATCGAAGCCGCATCAAGAATTCTGATGTCTGCAAAGCCACGCGACGATGCATGGGTTGTTTTACGCAATGGATTTCGAAAGCAATTTCCGTGCAAGTCTTAATCGGTAGGTTGTAAGCATTCGCCCTAAATATACACGTCTAACGAAAATTTTTTTACCTGCATTATTGAAGGATAAGACGCGACAAATCGAGGCGATAGCTTCTTTGTACTTGTCAAAGCACTGATGTAGTGTAGTCTAATGTCCGCCAAAATTCAGGGAGTGGATCAATGACAAAGATTATCACGAACGGAGATAAGGGTGGGTTATTACAGGGAACGCCCGGTGACGACATCATAAATGGTGCCGGTGGCAATGACATCATAGGCGGGTTTCCCGGCGATGATACAATCAACGGCGGCACCGGAAACGATCATATTAACGGTGGCATTGGCCACGACGTGTTGACCGGCGGCGCGGGTTCCGACGTGTTTGTTTTCAAAGCCTTCACGCCTGCAGACAGCGACGAAATAACCGACTTTACTGTTGCCACCAAGGCGCACCGGCACGGCGACTTCATAGGTATCGACGGCTACTACTTGACCGCATTCAGCAGTGGTCAATTCTCGCCAGACGAATTCACGACACACTCACACGCGCAAGATTCCAATGACTACCTGATTTATACCCACCACAAACTGTTTTATGACGCCGATGGCAGTGGCGACGGGGAACAGGTTTTGCTGGCCACTTTCGACGGCAAGCCAAATATCACCGCGCACTCGATCCATGTCTTCGTAGAAATGTAGGCGAAATCTCGTTGTCACAGAATCGGTGCGATATGGCATGCGTTGAAGTACGTCGCCAGAAAATTGGCTTGCAGTTCAGGAGTCAGGTTAGTTGGCCTGACTTCCTTCACTCGGTGTTAAACTGGCTTGGCCAGCCGCGAAAGCGTTGACCGGCTACATCCGGTCGCATCAATAATCTTATTCCACGACATGCCGCTTGCAAGCATCTGCCGAATCCCGGCATTCCGTGCTTTGTCTTCGGGCCTTCCTTTATAGCGACCATCGGCTTTGGCTTTGACTATTCCTTGCGATTGCCGCCGACGCCGATCGTCATAATCCTTCCGCGCGATGGCCGCTAAAAGATCAAGCATCATGCCGTTGATCGCATCGAAAATTCGGCTTTGGATGTCATCGGAATTTCCCGTTGCCATCATCCAAGACGTTGGAAGGTCCAAGGCGACAACCTTTATTTTCTTCGCCTGAAGCTCGCTCTTGAGCTTTTGCCAGTCATCGGCATTCAGTCGAGAAAGCCTGTCAATTTGCTCGACAAGCAAAATGTCGCCGGGTGTGCTGTCGTTCAGGAGTCGGAATAATTCAGGACGCTTCAGAGAAGCGCCACTTTCGTTCTCGGTATAGGTTGCGGCGATTTTCAAATTCCGCTCAGCCGCAAACTGGAAAAGATCGTCCTTGGCGCGGTTGGCATCTTGATCTTTGGTCGAAGCGCGAAGATATGCACGGACGAATGTCATTTTGGAACCGCCTAGTTCGTTTTATGTGGTTCGCTTATAAACGGTTCGCTTTAAGTAGTCAAATTGGATTTATCGAACCAGATTTATGCCGGTTCGCAAAAGGCATACGCATAGAGTTATTCGCGTTTCTCGTCCGCGCTAATAGGAAACTATAGCGGCGTTGACACAATTGCCAATACGCCACATGATAGAGTTGTGAGGGGAAAATGCGCCTTTTAAGATTTATTGCTCGCAAGGTTCATGGGTTTTTGAATTTCGATCTGGAATTCAATATTGGCGTGACATTTCTTACCGGCATTAACGGCAGTGGAAAAACGAGCGCATTGAACGGCATCATCGCACTCACCACTCCCGATTTGGCGATGCTCGCCAGTCTGGATTACGAACAAATCGCCGTCTTTCTTGAATATTCCGGCCAAATTTATTCGATACAAGCCACGTCGCAGGGCGGAGAAGTCAACCTTTCAGCCAATGGAGTTCAAACTACATTTAAATATCTTCGGTATATTCCGGACTCAGATGCGTCGCCCACCCGACAGGAAACAGCCGAGGCGGAATTCTACAGGGATTTGCTTTCGAGTAAAGCAAACCACCCGGTCTTTAAAGTGATCGCCAATCTGCCGACTCCAATGTTTCTCGGCATCGATAGGCGCGCGACTTTGGTGCGGGCTTCCGTTCCCGTCTTCGTCGGGAACCGCTTTAGATATGGAAAAAACGTTTTCAATCGTTCGCTACTTGGCGGGCTACATGCCGCCGCACGTTTAGCGGAAGAAAGCTATCGGGATGCCCTGATCCAAGGCGGACGCTACAGCGAACTGTTGCAACAAGAGATGTTGCTTGGACTACTCGGTTCCGACGTGGTGGACGAGCCTAAACCATTTAATCCAGAAAGTATCTCGACACGTGCCGAACTTAAAGAAGTTGGAAGGGTCCGTAAGGGTGTCGACAATMTTTCAAGAATAATGGGACTTCCCACAGAAGAGGTGCGCCGCCGTCTTTTTCCTGTTTTAGATAAACTTGAGGAGTTAGCGTCTAAGATTCCCGTTGAAGTCCAAATGCGTGACCTATACACTGAAAGCGAAAGGCGTGACGCCATAATTCGAGCTTATATCGATTGGAACACGAACCAGCATCATCTAAGGCGAATAAAGTTTATTTCTGAAACTGTCGAGAAGTATAACGATCTTAGGGCTTCGTCACTTGCGCCAACACGCCGTTATCAGAAGCTGGTCAACCAGTTCTTGAAGGACAGCGGAAAGGAAATATGGTTTAATGAAGAAGGGTACATATCTGTTAAGTTGGCTGGCGTGGGGGAAGAGCGGCCAATATCATCTTTGTCCTCGGGTGAGGCGCAAATATTTACTATACTAACTCACTTATCATTCAATCCGTTGGCGGAAAGAGACAACGTGTTCATTATCGATGAACCAGAACTGTCTCTACATGTGCAGTGGCAAGAAATGTTCGTTGACAGCGTTATGTCGGCCAATCCAAACATTCAATATATAATGGCCACACACTCTCCATCGATAATACTGGAAAGGGTAGCAAATTGCATTGATATTGTCCGGCAAACGCGGAAAAACTGATATGATTAAATATCATGCGCGCGCTGCACGAGCGTTAGGTTTCTTAAAAAATTCGTACAATGATATTGAAATTTACGTGGAGGATACTGCAAACCAGAACATTTGGTTAAGGCTATTGCGGCGACTTATACCAGATGACGTCAATCTAAGTAGCGTCAATATGCTTGGTGGACGACAAAACGTGATCAAGGCGTGCCGGTTGGACCAAGCGACAGACGCGCGCAAGAGGCTTTACATAATCGATGGCGATTTTGACCATGTCTTAGGACGCCGGAAGCCAAGTTTGAAGCATTTGCACCGTTTGGACGCATACTGCCTTGAAAATATTCTTATAAATGAGGACTATCTAAGGGAGATTGTAATCGATTTTTGCTCGAACACATCTGCAAGTGTCGCGGATTCTTTGCTGGACTATCACGGTGTTCTTGAACAATTTGAAACGCCATTGCGAGCGCTATTTTTAGTATACGCTATTGCCACGAAGCTGAAAGCAAAAGTCAAAAGCGTTGGGCTTGGCTCTGGCTTGCTTTTGGATAGCACGCCTGAAAAGATAAGATTTTCGGCCCAAAAAATTCTTTCTCGGGCAAAGGAAATACTCAAGAAACTTGTGAAGCAACATGGCTATTCATCGGTGAAGAAGGTTGCAAGGGAACTTCAAGGCCGTGCCATGAACTTACCGGTCCGAAAGGTTGTATCGGGCAAGGAGTATCTTTTTCAGCCAATGTTTCTGCATTTGAGAAGAGCGTGTCGATTTAACGGCTCTGAAGATAATCTAAAAGTTTTACTCGCAAAAGAGGTCCAAGCACATCGCGAGTCGGTACTATCCCATGCACTCAAAGCCGCTTTGGCATAATGCGTAAATTCGGGCTATAGCATGGCGTGCGCGAAATAAGGCTTGCCGAAATAGGTGGGCGGCGCGATCGTGTTCGATCGGTTTCGCGATAGATATAGATGGCTGCATAAAGAAAACCGGCACATTGCAAGCGACATCCGGTCTAAATGCGCTGATTTATTGGTTTTTCTGAATTTTAATGTCCAAGCCCGCCGCGTGGCAGGCAAATGATCTGAATTACTGAAACTTAGCAATCGTCAAAGGTTGAAGAGATTGCATATCGTTCTTGGACGAAAGACGGCCAGTTACGACACGCGTCATTCAAAGGCTTTCGGGAACCGGAAGATGAAGCAACAATTTTCAAGGTGCCAGAGTGATCTGTCGTTCGCTTTTCCTTGCATCGGCACGTTAATGAACAGCTTTTGACTGCACCTTTGCAGAACATGTACTTGCCCAAGTTTTGGATTAGATGGCTTCCAAATAATGTCGGTCTACTTTTTTAGACTTGACTAAAGTCTTTGCCATGGCAGGTTGGAAACAACCGTTATTTGGCCTTTGGGGAGACGAAATGACCACCATTACTGAATATCAGACCGATATTGAGACAATGTCTGGCAGCAATCTCAATCTAATCATCGCTCAAACCGGCACAATATCCGTTATCCAGTCGTCGGGAATGCAAATCGCGGCTGTTGACGAGAGTGGCTCGGATAATAGTCTTACCGTGATGGGTAGCATTTGGCAATTTCCCGGCTCCAACCATGGCGGTTTCGGYGTTAGATCAAGTGGTGCCAACTTCACTCTGGCTGTAGCAAAGGGCGGATTCATACAAGGCAATTCAGGAGCCGAGATCGACGGTTCAAACGCACAGGTTATCAATAACGGCACCATCAGTGGTTTTGGATTTTCCTCGTTTGGCGTGTCTATAGGTGGTGGTAGCATTGAAAATCACGGCACCATCAGCGGATTGAGTTCGGCAATCGACGTAACGCGTGCCACGGCCATTGTGAATGACGGTTCCATTTTGTCCAGCAACGACGGCATTCAAATGAATGTTCTCACCACGGACGCTTTGACCGTCACCAATCACGGCGTGATCCATGCAAACGCCGCAATCTCGTCGTCGGATGGTAATGACAAGATCGTCAATGAGGGCGTGATCATTGGCGGTATCTTCCTGAATGACGGCAAAGACGTTGTCGATACACGCGGTGGTACGATCAAGGGCGAGATATTTACAGGTGACGGCAACGACACGCTGATCACGGATAATGCAAAAATTACGCTGTCAGAGGATGATACAAGTCAGGGCGGATTGGACACGGTGAAATCCACTGTCAATTATACTCTGAATGCGAACGTTGAAGTGCTTCAACTGATCGGGAAATCCAACATCAATGGTACCGGAACCGACACCAACGTTGGACGGGAATATCTCAATGGCAATAGTGACAACAACACTCTTAGCGGCCTTGGCGGTAACGATGTGTTAGATGGTGGCGCTGGCAAAGACACTCTTTTCGGTGGCACGGGACTCGATCTTTTTGTGTTCAAAAAAGGCTATGGCGTCGATACCGTTCAGGACTTCCATCACAACGACGGCGACCTTATCATCGTGGACGGTGTGAGCGATTACAGCCAGATCGAAAACAAATTGGAGAAGCATGGGAAGGATACCTGGCTGAACATGGGCCATGGCGACATCCTTGTCTTGCACCACATCAACATCAACAATCTCGACCATACCGACTTCGGTCTGTGACAGCCTAAATTCTCCAGCGCGGTGACGATATGCGCCACTATCCAAAGCGGAAGAAATGGCAATGCCAAGAGGATGGCCATCCCAACTGTCCAAAGAAAATATCAACGAGACATACTCTGTATGTGAACACGTGCGTCCTTTTGAAAATTCCAGCCAGCCATGGTGATCGACTCCGCCACAACCGGGAGAAGCTGTATTATGTACACATCACCGGTTAGTAGCTCAATATCTTTTGCGTGACGGTAAAGCTTGGCCGTTGGCAGATGCGCTGGCGCGCATCAGTTGGATATTTGCAAATAGCTTTATCCGCCGAAATAGGCGCCGGCATATGGACATTATAGAGAAATCGCCCGAAATGGCGGAAAGACAAATCAATCCCAATGGTCACATGGCGCTTCGTCATCACGTTGCGATGAGCGCTTTGAGCCATCTAAATACGCTCAACCGCCCTTGCGATGACGTTGTGAACAACAGGTTGTTCTAAAGCAATAAACCCGCGGTACATGGTAGCAAAGAAAAATAATCCGCCAATCCACACGACAGCGACAACAATCTTCTGCGATTTCGGCATCACTTACCTCTAAAGTTCGCGCCGCTTCAAGTTATCCCGTCAATTTCGGCAAGTTGATCACCTTTAGAAACAATGCGTTCATTGCTTCTTCGATGCCGTCGGAAGGGCTGACTTCGAAGAACAAGCCATCCGACGCACAAGCTTTCATTGCCGGATTGATTTCGTCGCGGAACGGTTTGATATAGGTGTTGTACCAAGAGTTTTTCGTAATCGGTTGGTAGGTCGTGTAGAGAACGGCAATTTCCACACCGTTCTTTTTGATCTTGTCACACGTATCGTAATCCAGCGGCTGCTGGCATCTGCCGGCACTTGCACCGCTCGTGGTCTTCTTCTTGCAGCCGCCGTTCTTGTAACTGTCGTTTACCCCATCAGAGACGAGGAACAGCACCTTCTGGCGGTCGGATGCTGTCAGGCCGGTGCCACCCTTGCCAACTTCGGTTTTCACGTCACCAAGGAATTTGTCGAAATCCGTTTGTTGGTCATCGTTGTAACCCTGATAAGGAATCGTCATCAAATCCATCAGTGCCGTTTGGTCTGACACCTGATCGAGATTCGACGACATGCTGGCGACATTAGTCAATTGCACATTTCGAGCGGAAGCACCCATGGAATACACTGCCATCCGATATTGATCCGAATATCTTCGCGTTTGTTGTGCAGTGTCCATCATGGCTTGTGCGGCTTTTCGAACCAATTGAACACGCAACGTAATGCCGAGCCTTTTGGCGAGTGCGTAATAGTCGGTAGTACTGTTTTCGATGTGGCACGCAAATGCGCACGTGTCAGAGGTATTCGCTTCAAGCGTAGAAATGTCTGTCGTGGTGGCCGCCAAACCCATCGATGGCGAATTGTCGAGCATCAGATAGAAATCCACATAGGTTGCCGCCACATAGCTTCCTTGCGCGGTTCCTCCCACGACGATGCTGTTTATGCCAAGCACTCCCAAGAATGAGGTTGGCACGTTTGCACTGAACGCGGCTTCCGACGTAAATTGGTTGCCGACGCGTTTCACCTTTATGGAAGACGATTTCAGATAGGCCGCATATTTCGGATCAAGATTGGCAGTAAAGAACGCCTGTGCATCTTTCGTTCCAACATCGACTTCACCGTCTGTCACGTTTTGCAATCCGGCAATGACGCCGACCGACTGTTCGGCAAGCGCGCTTATCGCGGCGGCATCGGCGGAATTCTGAAGGTGGCTTTTCACTGCCAATGCATAGCCATAATCGGTGACCGTGCCTAAGCCAACAACGATCGGCAGAGCTAGCAATCCGGCCATTAGACCAAAGTTGCCGGATCGGCTCGACCACAAATTTTTTAGCGTAATCATTGCTATCCCCAGCATTTTCAGGGATTCAAGCAAAGCTTTATTGAGAGTTTCCTAATTGAAGGTCATCGAATGCAAACCCGACCTGTCCGCCCAAGACAAATCCGATCGGATGGTTATGGCAAGGTTAGTCACTGCCCGCTTGCAGTTGTGTGCATCCAGYGACGACGAACCGAGGCGTGAAGTGCGACGTAACGCGCTTTCGGTCAGAGGCTTGATCTTACGGAAGGCGAGTTGGCAATATGACTTGCGGTCCAACTGTGGATCGTCCCTTAAACCCAAAAGTGCTGCTTGCGTCCGTTCGTCTTTCGATTGCCTTAGGCCGCTGGCTATCAGGATTCCGGAAGACACGTACAAAGTCGTGCCATAGGCCACGGACGACCGCGGCGCATGCGGGTGTGTCCTTGCAGTTGCGCCAGAACTTGACGACGATCAAGTAAAATATGTTTAGCTGTATGGAACCAAAGTAGGCGTCGGCGCTTTCGGCGTCGGCGAGAATAGGCACGGCCATCGAATTGCAGTTATGGGCGGGAACTTTCCAATGATGTATCGCGCTGTGGGAATGTATCTCAAGGAATTGCATGTGCAATCACCTATCCAGTACCGATTTCCCGTGCGGATTTTGCGATCCGACATATCCGCAAGCGCGATAATCACGACAGTTGGGACATCGGAAATCGGCACCGCTACCGAAATTGAATTCCAATTCCTTCTGCCAAATGCACCCGATATCATTCGAGGCGACCAGATCGAAGTTGAACCCGGATACTTCATTGGGGTTGTTACAAGAGCCGCTGTCTTGGCGCAACAAAGCAAAAGAGCGCGCTTGAGTGTCGCGGCAACGGCGAGCCGCAAAGCCTGAAAACTATTCGGCGTCACGAACGCCGCTTCCGATGCCTTGCCGAAACTCGCGGCATTCAGCGACTAAGACGCTCTTGTGCTATGGCCTTACAACGTCCTAAAAGCTCGGTTTCGTCGAGGGTTCCATGTTCGAACTCGCGCACGATCATGGATGCAAAAGTGAATTCATTGTCTTGGTTCTTGCTGAACCAAGATTCCCTAACAATGCTGTCAAACACCCGCCGAACCAACGCGAGTTGGTCGGGCTGCAACACGACATTCGAGAACGGCATAGGACACTTCCTAATTTAGAAAGGGCAAACGCAATACCAGCCGAAACGTGGCTGTCACATGAACGGAACCGCCTTACAATTATGCCATAAGTGCTTCCGGTTCAAAGGAATGAGTTTCCGCGTGTTCCGAAAACTTGACCTTTGCAGCCGCCAAACAAATCAGGCGAAATTCGTCGATTGATCGCGTTACAGTTTCACGATCGCGGTTGGCCGCATGTTGATCCCAAACGAAATCGCTCTTTCGCAACAGCCTCACCGGCCAGCCTAAGCATATCGCGGGAAAGCTGATCACGCCGGTACATTTCGATCAATGTTTTTGCAAGCCGCTTAGGATTGTCGCCGGACCTGTCAAACCACGGTTCCGCAATCACTTCTTTGAAGACAGCTTGCACCAAAGCAATTTGATCAGGACGAAAAACGCCAGCACCAACCAACTCTGTCTCCATCCGCATTGGCTTCTCCTTAGAGCGCCTTTCAATACGATTTATTTTATCGCAAAACGGAAATCCGGCTACTGAAATGTGGCATAAAATGCCGTTTTGTACGATATCGCACCGGAACTTTTGGGCGGCCTATTTTGCGGATAAAACCGGGAAAAGGATTCCGGGCTTTGCATTTTTGGGCTACCAATTTGCAGAATCGTTGACTTGCATTGGAAGGAAACCACTATGCCAGAAACACCCAATCCGGCAGACGTTTATGCGGGATCGAAGCTTCGGCTGCAGAGACAACTTCGAAATATGAGTCAGACAGCGCTGGCAGATGCATTGGGCATCACGTTTCAACAGGTGCAAAAATACGAAAAAGGCAAAAACCGCATCAGCGCCAGCCGTCTTCAAACGATCTGCAAGATTTTAGGCGTCCAAATCAGCTTCTTCTTCGAAGATGGCGACAATCAGCCAACCGGTGCGACGAATGGTGAACCGGAAAATTCGAGCATTGCACCATTTTTGCGATCGAAAGACAGCGTTGCCTTAAACAAGCACTTCATCGCGATCAAGGATGCCGGCAAACGTCGTGCCGTTCTGGAGTTGGTGAAGGCGTTGGCGGAAGCGGAACAGAACGGCAAGTCGGAATTGGTTACTGAAGCTGCCGAGATTGAATTGGCTTAAGAAAGTTCCGGCAGAGGACAGTCTTTTGGTGCACAATTCCGCACAGAAATCTGAATTTTCTCTAATATTAGGAACATTGCACATACGTCGGCATTCCGGTGTCAAGGAGCCGGAAAATGCAAATCGACAGGAAACATTATCAGATAATTTTCGATCCAGTCGCCAAAGGCGCGGTCATTCTTCGAAAGGACAAAACCGCCTATCTGAATGGACCGTTTGCAACATTCGCCGAAGCTGAAGCGGCTGCATTTGAGTATCTGGAGTCGAACCACGGGCTACCAAATGAGAATGGCGAAGCCGAACAAAAATCCCGGCCAAAGAACCGGGATTGAAGTTTGAATGGATGGATGTGCAATAAACCGATCGGATGCAAAAAAGTTCCCATTCGCACCATCGGGATTAATACTATCTTCACAGCAAGAAATCAGCAGCCTGCAAATGAATAGCGCCTTCCAAATGGATAACCATGTTGGCCTTTCCATTGCCGTCGGTGTCAATGAAAACCGTTGTTGAAGCATGGGCAATTTCATACCGGACTTCCGGCACATGATCAGAAAAGGCCTTGGTGCCGACGAATTCGAATTGGCTTTTGATCAAGTCGGAAAGGTCGATCCTGTCGTGTTGCTTTTGGGAGAAGTCGTGGATCGTATCGGAAACGGCGGAAGTGGATTCGCTGCCGAATTCGTAAACGAAGAAATCGGCGCCAGAGCCACCAAAAAGGCTGTCGGCACCATTGCCACCTTGAATGTGATCCGAGCCGCCTAAGCCTTTTAGGGTGTCATTGCCGCCGCTTCCAAAGAAGATGTTGGCCTTGTTTGTGCCGGTGATTTCGTCTTTTCCCGATGTGCCTAATAGCTGATCAGCTTCAATCAGCGAATAAAGGCCGTTATTGACAGCCACGTCGTTCCACTGTCCAGCTTTTCCTAATCCGCCGCCGGGCGACGGCCAATCGTCCAGACCAAACGCCATGCCGTCTTGATCGTGAAAATTGTCCGGTTCGCCACCATATCCCCAATTTGTGTATGTGACTTTGGAACCGTCCGACCAAACCCATTTGCCTTCTGTGGCGATATCGTTGCCGCCGATCCACACGTATTCGGCATTTCCGCCATCTGGAGCGACATAATGTTGCGGCCAACTCTTCATGTCTTGCTGAAGAAATTTGAAGATTGCAGCGTTCTCGCCCTTGGATGAAATTTCAGCCAAGTAGCCRCCATTCGCGACCGCGTTCGAATTCGCATCCGACCAGTTCAAAGGCGCTTTGATAACCTCATACGAATGGCCGCCGAAGTAGAGAATTCCCGACATAATTTCCTCTCTCAATTTAGATGCTATTTCGATTTAAGAGATGCTTTTCAGAGCATCAGCTTTGAGAAGCGCAAATTCCGCTTCAGTGATGACGCCACTGTCGAGCATGGCCTTCAGATCGGCGATGCGTTCCGAAACGCTCTTGCTTGCCACGGAATTGGCCGCTGGCGCGTTGTGAGCCTTCATCGCGGCTCCAGTGGCGGATTTGTCGGAAACGATCATGACGGGCTGTGTGGTTTTACCGCATGCCCAAATCAAGGCCCAAAACCAGCCGATCAGAGTCCAACCGAAAAGTAAATCAATGAGAATGATTGCCGGTTTGCTTGGATGCTTGCGCCAATAGGCGATTAGAGACGGCAAGATGTAGAGAAAAATCAGCACCGCAACCGCTTCGCGATTTTGTTCGAGGAACGTCGGGGAAGCCGATTGAGCATAGGCAATGGCCGGAACGACAGTGAGGAGTCCGGTAAAATGAACAGTTTTCAAGGTATCCGATTGCACCGCCGAATCTCCCGTTGTTAGGCGCATACTTAATTATGGTCCTATCTAACGTCGTTCAGTTTGACGTAGATTGTCAAGGCTAATTTCTTCCAGTTGCTTCGTATGGAAGCACAGAAGATTTTGGCGTGGAACATCAGGAAGCAGCGAGGTTTGCGCGGTATCTCGCAAGAAAAGCTCGCTATGGAAGCAGGCGTCGAACGTGCCTATTTTGGCAAATTGGAACGCGGGTCCGAAAATGTGACCGTGGCAATTGTTGATGCAATAGCCACGGCTCTTGGTATTCCCGTTGCTGAACTGTTCCGATTACCGTTGCCGGGTGAGGAGCCTCCAAAAGCTCTGAAGGCCGGCCGAAAGCGTGATTGACAGTCTGGTTGTCGCTAAAGCGAAACCTTCTCAAACTTTGCGAGAATAGATCTTTGCGTTGCGTGAGCATACCGGAACAGCATCCGAACGTCCTTGTGACCGCTGACTAGCGCCACTTCCGGCGTTGTTAGCCCTAGCTCGAAAAGTCGGCTGATTGCTTCATGCCGGAGATCATGAAAGTGAAGGTTCAGAACATTTGCTTTTCGGCATAGCCTGACCCATGAAAGGCGCAAAGCAGTTTCTGTGACAGTAAACAGACGTTCATTTTTAGACTGGCGAAGCCGGTCCGCCAAAATCTGTTTGGCTTTTGCAGTCAGAGGGATTGTGCGTTTTTCTCCATTCTTGGTCTCTGGCACAATCAGCAGGGAGCGAGTGAAATCGATATGCTCGCGGCGAATGCGAAGTAGCTCACCACGACGCATGGCGGTTTCGACAGCGAGAGAGAAAAGTGGTTTGATATAGTCAATTCGCATTTCCTCGCTCTCGGAAGCGAGACGTAATTCCTCGAATAGCTCCAGCCTTCTTTCTCGCCTTTGGTCGTGGGGCTTCAGCTTCAATTTTGCAACTGGATTTTGTGAAATGGGAATATCCCAAACATCTCGCGCCACTTCGAACATATTCTGTAAGGGTGACAACTGTCGAGAAAGTGACTTGGGCGAAATCTTCGATAATCGTTCATCGCGATAGCTGGTCCAGTCGTTTTGCGTGATCCTCGCGATGAGTTTCTCGCACAGCGAATGCCTTAGGAATGCCTTTAAGATTGCGGTTTCGATCTTTGCGGATTTCTTGCGGCAAACAATTTCGTCTAAGTACCGCTGAACCAAAACTCCTAGTGTCAGAGTTTCGAGGATTTTTGGATCACTCGGCATGTCTCTTCGATCGGCTTTAGCCTCCATTGAACGCGCCCATTCGGCCGCATCAGATTTTTTCGTGAATGTTCTCGATATTGCAGGGAAGCCTTTGCGGCGTATCTGAACCTGCCATTTTCCATTTTTCTTCCGAATTGTTGCCATCGCTGTAATCCACTGTGACCAGAGTGTGACCAGCAGCCGATTTGCATGACCAAGGCCCCAGATCGGGCCTTGCCGCAAACTATTGAATTTAAAGGAAGAAAAAGGATGGTGGGCGTGACAAGGATCGAACTTGTGACCCCTACGATGTCAACGTAGTGCTCTCCCGCTGAGCTACACGCCCATCCGATGGCGGCGCATATCCCACAGAAGCCTGGAGCGGTCAACAGCTTTTTTGGGCTTCTGTGAAAACTTTGCGACAGGCGCTGGATTGCAGCGCCTTGCCAGGGCTGTGGTCAGGCGGCAGCCAGCATCTTGTTGACCTCGTCGACGAGGTCGCGCAGGTGGAAGGGCTTGGACAGCACCTTGGCATCCTTCGGCGCCTGCGAATCGGGGTTCAGCGCCACGGCGGCGAAGCCGGTGATGAACATCACCTTGAGGTCGGGATCGAGCTCGGTGGCGCGGCGCGCCAGCTCGATGCCGTCCATTTCCGGCATGACGATGTCGGTGAGGAGCAGCGAGAACGGCTCCTCACGCAAGCGGTCATAGGCGCTGGCGCCATTGTCATAGGAGATGACCTTGTAACCGGCCTTTTCCAGCGCCTTGACCAGAAAACGGCGCATGTCGTTATCGTCTTCGGCGAGAAGTATTTTTTGACTCATCTTTACGTCGTGACCTGTGTGGACCAGAAGGAGGTTTCCAGCGAATGTACGGATGCCGGGGTAAAAATCCAGTGAATCCATTCGCTGATCCCGGACAAATGTCAATTTGCCGGGCGGAATTATCGATTAACATGCTTTACGCCGGACTGCCGCGCTTGTCGAGCGGGCGTTCACCGGTGCCAGCGCATGCCGCCCGAAAGTGGTTTCCGGCTTCGGGATAACGGCATGCGCAAAATAAAAAGCATGCCGCCCGAAAGTGGTTTGCGGTTTCGGGACAACGGCATGCACAAAAATAAAAGAGATAAAGCGCGTCACTCTAATCCAAAAACAGGCGTCGCGCCTTGGAATTGACGTGGGTGGGGCATTCAAGACTCTGGACTTGCGCTGCGGCTACTGGCAACATGGCAAATCAACGATATGTCGCGGGTAGAGCCCGGGGAGCCGGATGGTCTGGGATTTCAGGGAAGGGGAACTGTTCGACATCTGGGAGCCGCCACAGCAGCATATCCCTCTGGTTCTCAATTCCCCTCATAGCGGCCGCATCTATCCGCGCATCTTTGTCGAGAATTCCCGGCTCGACCAGAGCGGCATCCGCCGTTCGGAAGATTTTTTCGTCGATGAGCTGTTCTCTTCCGGGGTGGGGCTCGGTGCGCCGATGCTCTGTGCCAATTTCCCGCGCGCCTATGTCGACGTCAACCGCGAGCCCTATGAACTCGACCCGAAAATGTTCGACGGCCTGTTGCCGCCGTTTGCCAATACCAGCTCGATACGCGTCGCCGGCGGGCTCGGCACGGTGCCGCGCATCGTGGCGGAGAACATGGAGATCTATAAGCAGAAGCTGCCGGTCGATGAGGCCTTGCAGCGCGTCGAGCAGATCTACAAGCCCTATCATGCGGCTCTGAGGAGGCTGATTGCCCGCACGCATGCGCAGTTCGGCCGGGCGGTGCTGATCGATTGCCATTCCATGCCCGGCAATATCCGGCTTTCCGGCAGCGGCATCCGGCCGGATTTCATCATCGGCGACCGCTACGGCACCTCGGCTTCATCCGATCTGTCGCGCCTGGCGCTGCGGCTGCTGGAGGATATGGGTTTTGCCGCGGTGCGCAACAAGCCCTATGCCGGCGGCTTCATCACCGAGCATTACGGCCGGCCGGCGCGCAACCTGCATGCGCTGCAGATCGAGATCAACCGCTCGCTCTATATCGACGAGACGACGCTGAAGAAGAAATCCGACTTCATGCGGGTGGTGCTGGCCGTGCAGCACTTTCTCGAAAGTTTTGCGGCGGAAATCGGTGCCGGCGGCGAAAGCCTGCCCTTCGCGGCAGAATAGAGCTGCTGCTTCCGTAAAAACGCCGCCAAGCGCTTGCGCACATCCTTGACCAAAGACCGGCGGCGTTCATGAGATATGCACCAGCCAAAAAAGAACCGCGCTCAAAAGCGCGGTCAAGTCTAGGGAGGAAACACCCAAGGAGGGCATTTACAGCCGGTAAGGACTGTAAGGAAAAAGTTACTGCTGCATTGCGGAATAGTCAAGCGGAATGACGAAATAAACCGCCTAAAAAATAGCATATTGGAATATCTGTACTTTTTTTGTGCGATGGGCGAAATTTTCGCCAGCCGAATGGCCGTACCTGTCTTGAAAATGATCGGACCGGTCTCGTATGACAGGATTGTTTTTGAGAGATAGGGTCACTCCATGCTGCCAGACCGTGCTTTTTTCGACAGGCTCGCCGATGCGGCGAAGGCTGAGACGTTGCCGCGCTTCCGTTCAGGCCTCCGGGTGGTGGACAAGGGCGGGCAATATTACGATCCGGTGACCGAAGGCGACCAGGCGGCGGAAACGGCGATCCGCTCGCTGATCGAAGCGTCCTTTCCGGATCACGGCATTCTGGGCGAGGAGCATGGGTCGGTCGGGCTCGATCGGGAATTCGTCTGGGTGATCGATCCGATCGACGGCACGCGTGCCTTCATTTCCGGCGTGCCGGTCTGGGGCACGCTGATCGGCCTCTGGCAGGAGGGTAGGGCGCGGATGGGACTGATCGACCAGCCGTTTACCGGCGAGCGCTATTTCGCCGATGGCGAGCGCTCGCACTATCGCGGCCCGGGCGGCGATCGGGTGCTGCAGACTTCGACCTGCAGAACCGTCACCGACGCGATCATGTTCACCACGTCGCCGCATCTGTTCAAGGACGAGGACGACCGGCGCTATCGTAGCGTCGAGAGCCGGTCGAGGCTTTTTCGCTACGGCACCGATTGTTATGCCTATGCGCTGCTGGCGGCCGGCCATGTCGACCTGGTGGTGGAGAATTCGCTGAAACCTTACGATGTCGGCGGCATCATCCCCGTGGTCGAACAAGCCGGCGGCGTCATGACCGGCTGGGACGGCGGCCGGCCGGAAATGGGCGGTTATATCGTGGCGGCGGCGACGCCTGAACTGCATGCGGAGGTGCTGGAGTTGCTAAACGGGTGATCCCGGCGTTTTGGCGCTCGCGAGTACGTCTATTCCGAAACCGGTTGCCACTTTCGGAGGGCATGCTCCATTGTGCAATCTTAATGAAGAGAGCAATGATGGGCCACTATATTCTGCGATACATTCCAGCCGATCCATTCTGGCAACCATCTCCGGAGGATGCAGCGAAGGCGGTTTCCGTGTTGGCGGCGATTGCCCCAGAGGCGGAAGATGTGCAGCCGATCTTCGAAGACAAGGTTGTGTTTTACGATTCCGGTGAAAACTGGTCTGGAGTGGAATGCAGTGCTTGCGGTGCAGACGCTGAGGACTGGTGGGCAGAGGCTATGGACACTGCCTTTGCCGATGAGTTCAAAAACCTTAGCGTCAAGACTCCTTGCTGCGACGCCATCGTTTCTTTGAACGACTTGCGCTATATCTGGCCAGTCGGATTTGGTCGCTTTGCACTGGAGGCGCATAACCCCAACATTGGCGATACGTCAGAGGAACAGGACCAGCGTATCGCGGAAAGCCTTGGAAATCCGGTACGCAAAATATGGGTAAGCATTTAAGCGTCAACGCTTTCGGCTTTCGGCAACCTCTCAATTCCCATAGACACCATCGGCTGTGCATCCGAGCTTACAAGGGCCGAATTCTGTCTGGTGAAGTGCTCCTTGACGGACTATGCAAGCCCAAAAGCTTCGGGAAGACCTTCTACGAACACGCGCTGTGGCTGCTCATAAGCGATGGACAATCCGACAATCTGCTTTGCCAGTTGYTGCTGGTCACCTTCTGTCATCTGTCGTAGCTCAGCCGCGAGCTGTTCCATCGCTTCGACGGCCGCGTCTTCATCGAGAAGCTCGGCGGCACTGTATTCAAGGAACACGGCCATATCGACGATGGCTTTGACGAGATGTGCATCGATATTCATTGTGTTTTCTCCAAGAACCGCTTCGCCTTTCTGCGGGCCTCTCAATCCCCCGTAAACACCATCGGCTCCGCGTCCGAGCCCGGAATGAACGCCTCGATGGCGCCTAGCGTCTGGGCGCGAAAAACGTCGCGTTCGTTGAACAGTTCGTGCTTGGCGCCGGAAATGGTGATCAGCTTGCCCGCGCGGAAGATCCGCGACAATTGCTCGAAATAGTAATAGGGCACGACCTCGTCGTTGGATGGCGCCAGCACGAGGCAGGGGATTTCGATCTTGCGCAGGAAATCCATCGTCACCACCCGCTCGATCATGTCCATCATCACGGCGATCCAGCGCGCCGTGGGCGGGCCGAGGCCGAGTTCGGGAAATTGCTTGACGATCGTCTGGTTGCGCTCGAAGCGGACGCGGTCGGAGGTGAGATTGTTGCCGTCGAACTTCCGGTCGCGCAGCGTATCCTTGATGAATTGCGCCCAGCCGAAGCCGGTCAGCGTGGCGGCATTGGCGAGGAATTTGAGCAACCAAAGCGGCACGCCATAGCCCTTGCCGCCGACGAAGGGCGCTGTCAGCACCATGCGCTCGATGCGGTTGGCAAGCCGCGGCGCCGATTTCATCGCCACCAGCGCACCCATGGAATGGGCGATGATGAAGAAGGGCAGCTTGGCGTCGGGCAGGACCACGGTTTCGATGAAGGTGTCGAGGTCGCGTTCGAGATCGGAGAAGCGGCGCACATGGCCGCGGCGCGAATCTTTGAGGAGCCGCGCCGAGCCGCCTTGGCCGCGCCAGTCGAAGGTTGCGACCCAGAGCCCCATGGCGGTGAGATCGTTGATCGTCTCGAAATATTTCTCGATCGATTCATTGCGGCCCTGCAAGAGTATGATCGTGCCCTTGGGCACCTGGGAGCCCGAGCGGAACACGGCATAGCGCAGCTTGCGGCCATCGAAGGCTTTGAAATAACCGGCGAAAAAGCTTGATGGCAGGGGATTGCCCGGCGTGGCGTGCAGGATGTCCGTCATGGGAACCGAATTCTTGTGTCCGGTGGCACTATTACGATTCGGCAGGGGGATGACAAGGTTATTGGTGGGGGATGAGGGAGCGCTTTGCCCAGGAAACAGACTTGGGAATGCCGTTGCGCGGATTGCCGACAGTCAGCCGGAGGCCGCATCTCGTTCTCGACGCCAGTACAGAACCCGCGCCGGCGATGTCGGATGCATGAGGTCTTCAGACGTAATTACAATCCGAATGCTGCGCGGTTCCGGGCCGCTTTGCAGCGCGTCCCATTCGTATGCGAAGTCTTCGATCTCCTCTCGATCCTCAGCGTCCTCGCGTTCCAGATCGAATGTGATGACCCACTCTCTGCCATCGTGATCCAAAGTGACTCTGCGAAAATTCGGAGACACCATACCGAGCATGGCTTGCACGGTTACAAATGATTGGTAATTCCAGTCTTCAAGAACAGGTCCCGTTGGCATGCTGAACGATTAGACGCGCCAGCATGCAACGGCAAGCATGATCGATTGGGATCAAGAGCGGCCGAGATCGTCCGAGCCGCTTTGCGCCATGAGCAGACATCGTCGCAGAGCGACGGCTCCACATAGCAAGGCGCCAAAACCACCACAGGTGTTGCCAATCGCGGCGTGGCCGGGTTCGATAGGCCTGGCCTCGCGCACTATCCCAGCGAATGCAAGCGGGTGAGCACGCGTCCAGCTTCGTCGATCATGTCGCGCACAACGTCACCCGCCGGACGAATCTCCTTGATCGCACCGCCGACCTGGCCGGCATAGAGCGCCAACGCTTCCATGTCTCCCGTCATGTTCTTGAGCGGTGAATACGTGCTGTAGCGGTAGACAGGCTCACCCTGATCCTCCGCGATCGCCTCAAGCGTAAAATCGTCAGGCCCATGCCCGAGAAGATTGCCGGCGTACTCTTTGGTGACGCTGTTTTCGATCGTCCTGACGGGCGACTGCGGCGGCCAGCCAATCGCGAAGACATCGGAATAGATCGCATCCTCCGAACTGGCATCGATCACACGCTGCTTGTGATAGTCATGTGCATAGGATTCGTGGGTCGCCAGAAACGCGGTTCCGCAGTGAATTCCCTCGGCACCCAGGGCAAGCGCCGCGACGAGGCTGGCACCCGACCCGAAACCGCCGGCCCCCGCGACAGGCACGGAGACGGCGGCGGTCACTTGCGGAAGCAGCACCATGGAGGTCACCTTGCCGCGCACATGCCCGCCGGCTTCGAACCCCTGGCAAATGATCGCGTCAGCACCCGCTCGTTCGGCCGCGATCGCATCGGCGACGCTCCCGACCTGATAGAGAACCAGGCTCCCCGCCTTATGGGCGCGCTCGATCATGTCCGGTCGCACATCCCAGAAAAACACCATGGCTTTGACTTGCGCGGAGAAGCAGACGTCGAGTTGCTCTTCAAGAAGATGCGGGTCGGTGACGGAAGGAACAATGTTGACGCCGAAAGGCCGATTGGTTCTGGTTCTGACCGAGTCGATCTCGCGATGGATCAGGTCCGGCTTCTCCTTCACCATGCCGATGCAGCCAAAAGCGCCGGCGGCGCTGACGGCAGCACAAAGCTCGGAGCGACCCGGGCCGCCCATACCGGACTGGATGATCGGATAATCACAACCGAGCAAATCTGTCAGACGCGTACGCAATCCTGAAGAGGAATTGGTCATCGGGAACCTCCGCCGAAAGCCTGCTGCACCATAAGACGCATCAAAACGGAGAAAGGCAATGATCTTGGTTGGCCAATGTCCGCAATGGCCAATAGCGGTCAGGTCGCCCGCGTCGCTTGGCGCCATTTGCAGACATGGCTGAGTAGCGCCGCCCTTACATGATGGCGTCGTGCACCGGTGTCCCAAGTGTCAAAGTAAGCCTCGCACAAATGGCGGTCATCCAAGCTGTCCAAAGATCGGGCTCGACATTGCCTCCGAAGAGAAGGCCGCCTGGTTCGATCGATGCCCGGATATGCCTGGCCGCAGAGATGTTCAGTGCAGGGACCAGGGCACGGACGTCCCGGCCAGTGCGCTTTTCAAGCGCTCGTTTGCCTCCACGCCGGCCGTGTCCGCCGCATATTCCGGCTTCAAGCGCTCAAGGAAATACATCGTCATTTTGCCCCTGTTTTTCACCTCAAGGGCACCCCGGGCTGTGCATTCAAAATACGGTTTCACCTGTTGATACGTGCTTTCGGACATGTTGACATGGTCGGCTTCGTCGGTGCTCTCCATCCGCGATGCAATATTCACCGCGTCGCCCCAGACATCGTAGGTGAACTTCTTCTTTCCCACGACGCCGGACATCACGCTGCCGCTGTGCAGGCCGACGCGCAGGTGCCAGGGCCGCTCGCCGGCGGCGACCCAGCGCTTGTTCGAGCCCATCACGAAGCGCCTGATCTCAAGCGCGGCGAGGCAGCTGCCGACAGCGTGGTGCTTCTGGCCCTGCGTCAGACCGCCGATGCACATATAGGAATCGCCGATGGTCTTCAGTTTCTCCAGCCCATGCCGCGCGACAATGTTGTCGAACTCCGAAAAGTACATATCGAGGTCGTCGACCAATTCCCGCGGGGAGAGTTCGGCGGCGGATGTGGTGAAGTCGACGAAATCGGTGAACAGGATCGTCGCGGACGGATGGTGGCGTGGTTCGACCGAACCCTTCTCGGTCAATTCCGCGGCGATGTTGCGGGGCAGGATGTTGAGGAGGAGGTCATCAGAGCGCTGCTTCTCGGCCGCCAGATCCTGCTGCGACCGCACAAGCTCGGCGATCTTCAGGCGCAGTTCGAGCTGGGCGGTGGTCTGGCGCGCGATGCGCCGGATGCCTTCGGCGGCCTCGAAGCCGAGTTCGCGCGGCGTGACATCCATGATGCAAAGCGTTCCCAGCGCGCGGCCGCCCGAGTCTATCAGCGGCATGCCGGCATAAAAGCGGATGAAAGGTTCGGTTGCGATGAACGGCATCCAGCTGAAGCGATTGTCTGCGATGGTGTCGGGCACCACCAAGAGGTCGCTGCGGCAGACCGCATGGCTGCAGCAGACGCCGGCGCGAGGGACTTCCGCCAAATCGGGAGGAACACCGTGACGGGATTTCAGCCATATCTTGGTGTCGCCGACGATGTTGACGATCGCAATCGGTACATTGGCAATCGAGGCGGCGAGATCGGTCAGATCGTCGAATCCGGCTTCAGGGTCTGTGCCGTAGACGTTATATGCGCGCACCGCGGCCAAGCGTTCAACTTCGTTGTCGGGTACGGGAAAGTCTATGCCGGCACTCCCATCGCACAAAGGTCCAAAGCGCCCGACGGCTCAGATCGGTCCCGCTCCTGCCTCTCACAACATGAGGCCTGATGTCGGCCTCACCTGCGCAAGCAGCCCACCGTTCCTCGGGAGTCTTCCGCCTCTAGAAAGATACTCCAACTTTGCCGGTTGAGCAACGCCGCGGCAGAGGATGCGGGATATCCGGAAGCCGGGCCTTCTGAAACAATTGAAACAAAGAAGGCAGCGAGGGGAAGTTTCGGCGAAACAGTCGATGAATAGAGGTTCGTCCACAGCAGGCTCATACACGGAGAACAGACGTGGCCACCGAATATCTCGACTACTCGGACCTTCCGATGACCACCGCAACCGCCAATACGACCTATGTGCTTGATGACGCTTCGAACAGATATATTAACAGCGGCTACATGTTCGACCTCGACGCAACGGAGGGCCTGACGTTTGAGTTGGGCGGCGCTCTTTATTCGGAGGATTCGATATTCCGCTATGGTCAACAGGGGCAGCCGGCCCCTGCGATTCAGGTCCATATCGGCGCAACAGGCTTTATGCGCGGCGGGTCCGCCGGGTTCATGATCGCCGGTGACGGGAGCCTGTTCCACAACGACGGCATGGTCGCGGCCGGTGAGGGTCAAGCGGTGGAAATGGATGGAGACCACATCACCCTCGAGAATACGGGTGTCCTGACCACCATGGGCGGGAATGGCGTCTCCCTGCAAGGCTCCGATCTCAGGCTGGAGAATTCCGGCACGATCAACGGCACGGTACACATGTACAGCGATGCCGGGTCGACATCCACGCTCGTCAACAAGGGGCAGCTCAACAGTTCGAGTTCAGCGATATCGAGCGGCCAGGGCGATGACAGCGTCATCAATTTCGGGCAGATCCGGTCGAACATCAACATGGGACTGGGCGAAGATCGCTTCATCGACAAAGGAGGCCATGTCAGCGGCGCGATACAGGGCGGCGGCGATGACGATCTCTACGTGATCAAATCCGCGGACTATGATCTCCGGGAGTCGGCTGGCGGCGGCTTCGACACGGTCAAGACATTCGTCTCCTGGACCCTCGATCAGGAGTTCGAATCGGGCCGGCTGATGGGCAAGGGCAACATCAATCTCACCGGAAACCAAGGCGGCGAATTCCTCTACGGCAATGCCGGCAACAACAAGATCGACGGTGCAAGCGGCGCGGACTGGCTGGACGGCGGCCATGGCCGGGATCGCCTGACGGGTGGCTCGGACGCGGACCATTTCGTTTTCCATGCCGGTGGCGGCAAGGACGTGATCACCGATTTCGAGGACGGCAGCGACCAAATCGTGCTGCAAACCTATAAGGGCATCGACTCCTTCAAGGATATCGCGGTGAAACAGTCCGGCGACGATCTCGTGGTAAAACTGCTGGGCGGCGATGAGATCACGATCCACAACATGCACAAGGCCGACCTGACCGCCGGGGATTTCGCGTTCTGAACCCTGCGCTAAAAGTGACGCGCGACCGATCCAGTCCAAGCCGAGTTTCATCGCTCTGTTCATGGAGCGCTGAACCTCGGCAGCCGCTTCAGCCGCCTGCAATGGCCGCGAGGCTGTATGCTGAAAGGTTTCCGTTTCGCGCCGATTTCCGATGTCGCCAAAGATTTCCGGGGTTCCCTACCGGCGCGCCGGCAAATCCCAATCCCGGTAAAGGTCGTCGAGCGCTTCCGCCGTGCGGCATTCGATCATCGGCAAGCCGGAATCCTCGAGAATCTTTGCATATTCGACGCCGCTGTTGCGGGTCTTCACCAGGATCCAGTGGACCATCTCCCATTTGATGCTGTCCTGGGCGCCTTCGAGATGTCCGGCACGATCCGTGCGATTGATGAGCGTGCGCTTGAGGTAGCGGAAAAACCGCAGCCAATGGTGCGAACTGATCAGGATGGCGCCGGTCGCACGCGCGAAACGCTGCGGCATCAGGCGCGAATAATTGCCCTCCATCACCCATCGCTCACCCAGAATTGCCGCATCATGGAGTGCTGCGAACTCTGCTTCCGGACGCTGCTGCCAATCCGTATGCGGCAGATGGTGAAGCTGATCGAGATGGACGGCCGGAAAACCGAGTTTTTCGGCAAGGGCGACCGCCAGGGTTGACTTGCCGGCATTGGACGGGCCGAGAACGACGATGCGCTCGCCAAGCGCGTGCAAAGGCAGCATGGGACACCGTTCGSTATGTTGAGGTGGTTTCCCTTGGCCGGACTGAGTGGCGTTGTCAACGCTCAATGATGGGAAGCCGTTGGAGTTCTCCGTCAGAGCGAGCAATTTGCGGTAAAGCAGAGGCGCTTGACTTTGAAAAAGCTTGGGTGCGTCTGGCAGAGTGCAAGGTCGATGACGGTCCGTGGGGAAAAGTAAGCGCGATGATGTTTTGGATAGCAAGTGCGGTTGGACTGCTGATTGCCTATCTCCTCGGCTCCACGCCGACCGGCTACCTGGCCGGCAAGCTGCTTGGCGGCATCGATATCCGTGAGCACGGCTCCAAATCGACCGGGGCGACCAACGTGCTGCGCATTCTGGGCAAATGGCCTGCACTTTTCGTGCTGCTTGTCGATGTGTCGAAAGGTGCGGCGGCGATCGTCTTTGCGCGCTGGTATTTTCCCTGGCTCTCTGCACAGCCCGCGTTCACGCCGCCGCAGAATCTCGATCTGCAAAACCTGGTGCCTTGGACGGTCTGCTTGTCTGGGCTGGCGGTGTTGCTGGGGCATGGTCGTTCGATCTGGCTGAAGTTCACAGGCGGGAAATCCGCAGCCACGGGACTCGGCGTCCTATTGGCCATGTCGCCGCCCCTCGGGTTGGGCGCCGCGGTGGTCTGGGGCGTTATGCTGGCAGTTTTCCGCATCGTCTCGCTTGGCTCGATTCTCGCGGCCTTGACTGCGGTCGCCTTGGTCTTCGGCCTCGATCACCCGCCGGCCTATCGGTTGCTGGTGGTTGTCGGCGCCCTGTACGTCATCGTACGCCATCGCGCCAACATTCAGCGGCTGCTGGCTGGGGCGGAACCGCGGCTGGGACAGAGCGGTCCGGGATCGCGGTTGAGCCAATAATTCCAGGCGACCGTTGACTTCGGGCCAATGAACAACAAGCGAGAATGTCCTGTTCGCGCCGAAAGCGACCAAGATCTTGCGGCAGCCCTGCACCGAGAGCCGGACAGAAACCTGTTTGAAAAGGCGCGCTTGATCGAAGCGAACTTGGGTGCTACCAAAAGTCATGGACAGGAACCTGATCAACACCTCCGTGATGATGATGCCGCGCAGATAGCGTGGCGGGTTTCGTGCATCCATACTGCACCAAGCGACCGCCCTCGAGGCGGTCTTTTCATGGGTCGATCCGCCTCGTGGGCACTTTGCCTTCGAAAGGAGAAGCCGATGAGCAAGTCAGACATCTACATCACGACCTCGATCCCCTACGTCAATGCGCGGCCCCATGTGGGATTCGCGCTCGAGCTTGTCCAGGCGGACGCCTATGCGCGTCACTTCCGTCTTCTCGGGCATGGCGTCCGGTTCCAGTGTGGAACCGATGACAACAGCCTGAAGAATGTCAGGTCGGCGGACGCGGCTAGCCTGCCTGTCAGAGATTTCGTCAATGCCAATGCGGACAGGTTCGAACGGCTTGGCGACGAGCTCGATATCTCCAACGACGCGTTCGTGCGTACCTCGCGCGATCCGAGGCACGTGCCCAGCGTCCACGCATTGTGGCAGGCATGCGCCGCAAACGGTGACCTCTATCGCAAGGCTTACGAGGGGCTCTATTGCGTCGGCTGCGAGCAGTTCTACGAGCCATCGGAGCTCGATCATGGGCGATGCCCGGAGCATGGAGCGGCTCTCGAAAGCGTGAAAGAGGAGAACTGGTTTTTCCGGTTGTCGCGTTACGGCGAGCGGATATGTGCGCTGGTGGAGACAGGCGAGCTTCGGATCGTTCCGGCGCATCGGCGCAACGAAATACTCGCCTTTCTGAGGCGCGGATTGTCGGATATCAGCGTGTCACGCAGCGCCGAGCGCGCCCGCGGCTGGAGTGTTCCCGTGCCGGACGGAGAAGACGTCGTTTATGTCTGGTTCGACGCCCTCGCCAACTATCTGACGGGGCTGGGCTATGCCACGGATGATCAGCTCTTCCGGCGTTGCTGGCAGGGGGAGGGCGAGCGCATTCATGTGGTCGGGAAAGGCATTTCAAAGTTCCACGCCATTTACTGGCCAGCCATTCTGCTCTCGGCAGGCCTGCCTCTTCCGACGTCGATCCTCGTGCATGGCTATGTCACGGTGGACGGGAAGAAAATCGGCAAATCATCGGGCAATGGCATCGATCCAGACCGCATCATACAAGCCTACAAGACGCCGGATGCGCTCCGCTACTACCTGCTCCGCCACATCCGCTCCGGAGACGATGGCGATTTTTCGGAAGCGCGTCTCGACGCCGCATGGTCAGGAGAACTCGGGGGACAGCTCGGCAACCTTGCCAACCGGGTGCTCGTCTTGCTCTCGACGACCCTTGGAGGGAGCGTTCCGCAACTGCCGGACAGCGCGTTTGTCCGCGAGGCGGCAGAACTTCCTGCAAAAGTGGCGAAAGCCTTCGAGACCTTTGAGCTTCATGTCGGCCTCTCCGACATTTTCGCGTTCGTCGGTCACGCCAACAGACAATTTGCGCGGCTTACACCCTGGCTGGATGCCGCGGCGCTGCTTGGCGATCTGCCATCCGCAGATCGGCAAGCGACCGCCGATCGTCTCGGATCAACGCTTTCCGAACAGGTCTTCGGCCTGGCGACCGTCGCGCGTTGTCTGCTTCCCTTCCTGCCGAGGTCAGCCGCTGAACTGCACGAGAAACTTGGAATTCCGTTGCCGGAGCTCTACCGGGAGCCGCTGATTGTGGACGGGGCAAAAACGGCACCCGAGGCGGTTTTGTTTCCGCGAAGAGTGTCCGCCTGAGAAGCATGGAACGTGGCCGGTGTGACGTGGTTCATCTTCGCGACCAAGAGCGGCCGAGAACCCGGCAGCTTCGCGCCATCAAAGGTGGTCATGCCTGAACGCAGTCAAGTCTGCTATCCGGCGTGGAACGCCCACGAAGCCTGCCCCAGGGGTGGGGCAAGCAAGCGCCGCGTGAAGGAAGACCGGGCGGAAAGATGGTTTCGTCAAGCCATGTTGACGGGTGATCTCCGGGCCGCGGCAACCGAGGCGTCGGAGAGCGCCTGCCTTTGCCCGGTCCGCACGACGTCCGGATCATAGCTTTTGCGCGCAAACACCTCGCGCACCATCGGTGCGAAGAAGTCCAGTGGCCGTGTCGTGAAGGTGGGGTCGAAACTGGATTGGTCCCATTTCTCGCAGAATGTCGCGCAGTCGTCGAAATACTGGCTGTCCTGATAGCTGTCGCGCTTGTTCGGATTGGCTCCGACATGCGCGCCATAATAGAGGAGCTGGAAGTCGCCATGCTTTTCGACCACCCAGGAACATTGTTCGCGCACGAACGGACGCAGGATGGCGGCAGCATATTCGTCGTGATTGTACGGGGCGTAGATATCGCCGATGTCGTGCAGCAGCGCGCAAACGATCCAATCCACGTCGGCGCCGTCGTTCCAGGCGCGCGTTGCCGCCTGAAGCGAATGGCCGAGGCGGGTGATCTTGTAGCCCGAGAGCGACGTGTCGAGTTCGACCATGGCGTCCAGCAGCCGGTCGGCCGTGCCCGCGGCATATTCGACCTCGTGGGTGGTGAGGAAGGCATAGTCCTCGGCGTCACCGTCCTTCATCTGGGTAAATTTGACAGTTTGCATTCAACTTCTCCGTTGATCGGGGCTCGCGTCAGCGCGCGAGCTCGACATAGATTTCATCGTGTTCGACATGGACGGGAAAGGTCCGCGCCTTGAGCTTGCCGTCGACGAGGCAGGTGCCCGATTTGATGTCGAACTCCCATCCATGCCAGGCGCAGCGGACGATCTGTCCGGGGCGATCGTAGACGAACTCGGTCCGGTCGGTTTCGCGCGCCGTTCCGCAGACCGGCCCCTCGCACAACTGGCCGGCCCGGTGGGGACAGACGTTGAGCATCGCGGCGTAGCCGTCCTCGAGCTCGAAAATGCCGATGCTCATCGGGCCGACCTTGACGATCTTGGGGTTGGAGGGACCGACCTCTCCTATCTTGCAGGCGAATGCCCGTTTGCTGGTGTCGACCGACATCACGCGGCCCTCCCGATGGAGGCCGGAGCCTTGATGCGCTTGTACACTTCAAGTGCGTTCAGGCCGAGGACCTTCTCGCGCCAAGCCGGCGGAATGTGGAGGTTCGTCGGGGCGTCGAAATCCCAATGCGGATAGTCCGAGGCGAAGAGCAACGTGTTCTGGCCGTCCATCTGCTCGAGCGTTTCCCACAGGTGTTTGACGTTGGCGGGCTGCTCGAGCGGCTGGGTGCTGAAGCGGATGTTCCTGCGGCAATATTCTGAGGGAAGCATTTTCAGCCAGGGCGTCTCCTTACGGAGTGCCTTGAAGTTGGCATCGAGCCGCCACATGAGCGACGGCACCCAACAGACCCCGCATTCGATCACGACCATGTAGAGGTCGGGATATTTTTCAAACACGCCGTGCGAAATCATGCTGGCGACATGGGTCATTGCGGGCTGGCTCAGCAGCGCATGCGTCTCCCAATAAAAGGTGGTGAAGCCGCTAGCGACGGCGTTGTAATTGACGCCGCCCTGGCCGCCGAGATGAATGGCGAAGGGCAGACCGACCTCGGCACAGGCCTCGAAGATCGGATGGTAGAATGGATCGCCATAGGGCCGCTGGGAGCCATGGCTCGCAAGCACCTGGACGATATCGGGATGGTGGCCGAGCCTGCGGATTTCGGCGGCGGCGCCATGCGGATCGGTGGGCGAGATGACGATCGATCCCTTGAACCGGCTGTCCTTGGGGAGCCACCAGTCGATCATGTAATCGTTATAGGCTTTCACCAAGGCGTTTGCATAATAGGGATTGGCGAGCGTCGAGGCTTCGAGCGGTTCGTCGGACGTCAGGATCGCGACGTCGATGCCGTAGTGATCGAGGTGCTTCTGCTTCATGACGAGATAGTTGTCCTCCTCGGTCTCCGGCTTGATGTCGTGGCGCGAGAAGCCTTCGGGATGCAGGAAGGGACGATGGCCGTGCGGGAAGCTGCCGGTGGGGCCGGGTTTCTCGCCGCGGACGAGGAAGTCCTTCCAATAGGGCTCCAGGTAGGGGAGGAGAACCTCGGCGGTTGACCAGTAATTGTGAACGTCTGTGTCGACTATGAACATCGAATGCCATCCTCCTCGGGATCATGCAAGAATACGGGAGAAGAATGCACGGTCCGTCCCGCTCCGGCTACGCGACGGACGACCCGACATTGATCGAAAAACCCGATGACGGATTGCGGAGAATGAACCCTCAGGACAAGGTGGCGACTGAGACCAACAAGCGACGACGACCATGCAGATCGAACTTCTCGATACCTTTCTCGACCTCATCGAAACCCGCAGCTTCAACAAGACGGCGGAGCGGCTGGGCATTACCCAATCCACGGTGTCGAGCCGCATTCGGGCGCTCGAGGGCCTTCTGGAAAAGCAATTGTTCGTCCGCAACAAGAGCGGCACCGAGCCGACCGCGGCGGGCATCCGGTTCGAAGCCCATGCCAGGGCGGTGAAGCTCAGATGGCTCGACGCGCGGCGGGAAATCCAGGCTGTGGGGAAATTCGATCGCCTGATCCGGATTGGCGTCCATGTCGAGATATACGAGGACCTGCTGACCAAATGGCTGGACTGGGCGCGCACGGCAATGCCGAAACTGGCGATCTATGTCGAGATCGATTATTCCAACCAGATGATCCTGGACCTGACGACCGGGAGCCTCGACCTCGCGGTGCTCTATTCCCCGCAGCACTTTCCCGACATGCATTACGAGCAGGTGGCGGAGGAACGCTTCCTGATGGTGAGCACGCGGCGGATCGCACTCGCCGACGTCAGGTCTTCGGACTATATCCGGGCGAACTATTCCGCTGCCTTCGACCAAGCCCACAAGCAGATGCTGCCGGAACTGGATGCGAGCCCAATTTCGACAGGCCATGGGGGCGCGATCAGTTCCCTTCTCAGAACCCGCGGGGGAACTGCCTTCGTCACGGCGTCAATCGCGCAAAAGCTCAAGCAGGAAGGGGTCGTGGAGGTCGTGGAGGACGCGCCGATCATCTCGCATCCGATCTACTCTGCTGTGCATGTGCGGAACCGTCATTCGCACACGCATCTTCGGCTGCTCAAGGCGCTCAAAAGTCTGACGGCCTCGCAATAGGTGCCGCTTCAGGCCTCCACCGTCACCGGACCCAAGGGCCTGCTGCAGCAGGCGAGCGCATAGCCTTCCGCCGTCTCGTCATCCGAAATTCCGCCCAGGTGGTTCATGCTGACCTGGCCCTCAGTTATCTTGATCCGGCAACTGCCGCAAACACCCTGCTGACAGGAACTGTTGATCCATACCCCGGCATTCAGCGCCGCCTCGAGAACGGTCTCGCCCGGCTGGCACTGTCCCGTCATCCCCGAAAGCGAAAAGCTGACCGCGCCGCCCTCATCGCCCTTGTCCTCGATCACCACCTTTTCGCCAAAACTCTCTTCATGAACTGCAATGACGCCGAGTTCCGGGGCAATGGCTCGAGCGGCCTTCATGAAGCCTTCCGGACCGCACATGAAGATTTCACGCTGGTCGAGGTCGGAGACCAACGCGCGCATGAGCGAAGCGCTGATTTCGCCCCTGGCTCCGGTGAAACCAGCGTCATTGCAATCATCAGCGACCACCAGATGCACCGCCACATTGGCAAAGCGCCTGGCGACGAATTCCAACTGATCCCGGAAAATGATGTCTTTCGGGGTACGGGCGAAATGGACGAAGGCCACGTCGGCATCGTCAGCTGTGTCCATGATGAACTGCAGCATCGACATGACGGGCGTGATGCCCGAGCCGCCGGAGAGGAACAGCGGCTTGCGGGCCGGAATGTCCAGGGCGTTGAAGCGTCCGCCGATATCGAGGATGTCGATCTCCATGCCGGGGCGGACAGTGTCGTTGAGCCAATTCGATACCGTACCACCGGGGGCACGTTTGACGGTGATGGAGACATTGTGCGGCCGGGTCGGCGTCGAGGAGAGAGAATAGGCGCGGGGATAGGTCTTCCCGTCGATCTGGAACTTGAATGTGGCGTACTGGCCGGGCTTGAAATCGAAGCCCCGGTTCCTGCTGTCCTCGAAAACGAACGTCTTCGTATCATGCGTCTCGGCGATGACCGTCTTGCAGACCAGCGTCGCCGAGCCTCCACGATGGAAGGGCTGCCGGTTGGCGGTCGGGAGGTCGTATCGAAAAGGGGACTTGGTGAGCATCGTGGGTTCTCCTGCCGAGGCTCCATCCATAGCAAAACCCGCCGGACCAGGTGATCCCGTTGCATCGGCCTGATAGATCGGAAATCCCGATCAGAAGAGTGCGAGGCGACGCGCTTGGGTCTGCGCCTTCGCGGTCACAGCGAAGGAACTGGCGCTCACCAAATCTCCGAGCGCCAGTTCCCATGTTCGACATCAGCCCTTCACGGCGCTCTCGACGGGGTCAAGTGCGGGTTTGCCGTCGAATGTCGTCACGCCGTCGAGCCATGGTTTGACGACATCCGGATGCGCCTTGAGCCAGGCCGCGGCGGCTTTCCTCGGCTCTGCGTCGTGGTTGAGGATGGCGTCCATGATCTCGTTTTCCATCGTGAGTGTGAATTTCAGGTTCTGCAGGAAACGGGTCGCATTCGGGCATTGTGTGACGAAGTCGGAGCGGATGTTGGTGTAAACAGTCGCGCCACCGTAATTCGGGCCGAAAGTGGCGTCCCCGCCTGAGAGGTATGACATCTTATATTTCGTGTTCATCGGATGCGGTTCCCATCCGAGGAACACGATCCATCCATCCTGCCTGATCTCGCGGTCGACCTGCGTCAGCATGGCCTGTTCGGAGGATTCGATCAGTCTCCATCCCTTCAGGCCGAACTGGTTTTTGTCGATCATCGCCTGGATCATGTTGTTGCCCGTGCTTCCGGGCTCGATGCCGTAAATCTTCCGGTCGAATTTGTCGGCGAATTTCTGCAGGTCGGCAAAATCCTTGACGCCGGCATCGAACGCAGCCTTCGGCACCGCAAGCGTGTATTTCGCGCCTTCGAGATTGGGGCCGACCACGGTGATCGACTTGTCCTCGATATAGGGCTTGCGGTCCTGCACCATGGCAGGCTCCCAGTCACCGAGATAGACGTCGATGCCCTTGCGCTTGAGGCTTGCATAGGTCACCGGGATGGAGAGCATGATGCTGCGCGGCTCGTATCCCAGCGCCCCGAGTATGATCGACGAGATCGACGTCGTCGACGTGATGTCCGTCCAGCCGACGTCCGAAAAGCGGACCTGTTTGCAGCTTGCGGGCTCGGCAGCCTGAGCAAGCGATGGTGCAATGGAAAGCAGGCTTACGCCCGCGGCGAGGAGATATTTCAGCATTTCGGTTCCCTTTTTGTTGAGCTTGGCATGCGCAGCGATGGGAAGCCGGGTCCGAGACCTCGCGGTCTCAGGCGACGTGCTTCTCGTCGAAGAAGAAGCGCGGACGTTCCGGTTTGAGGGCCGGAATCCCGCTTATGCTGTCGGCGGCCTTTTCGGCCATCATGATCACGGTGGCGTTGAGGTTCGAGCTGATCACGTTCGGCATGACCGAGGCGTCGACGACCCGAAGTCCGTCCACGCCCCTGACCTTGAGATCAGTGTCGACCACGGCGAGATCGTCTGTGCCCATCCGGCAAGAGCAGCTCGGATGGAACTCCGTCTCGCTCAAGCTCTGGACGAAGCGCAGGATGTCCTCCCGGGTCTCCGCGGACGGGCCGGGAACCAGTTCCTTGCCCAGGAATTCACGCAGCGCCGGTTGGTTGACGATATGGCGCGCCATCAAGACACCGTCGACGAGCTCTCGCTTGTCCTTCTCCGTCCGCAGGAAATTGAAGACGATGCGTGGTGGCCTCGACGGATCGGCGCTCGCCAGTTCGATGTGACCGCGGGCGTCCTGCCTGAGCTGGCTCACATGCATCTGGAAACCCTGCTCGAGCCGGATGGCATTGCCGACATAGCGCATTGCCACGGGGGCGAAATGGTATTGGATGTTCGGAGCCGGCAGGCCACTCTCGGTCCGCACGAGCCCGCCAGCCTCCCAGATGTTTGACGCGACCGGGCCGCTTCTGTTGAGCAGCCAGCGCGCGCCGACGAAGGCCTTGATCAACGGATTGGCGAGGTGCTTCAGCGTGACCGCCTTGGGGCAACTCCATTGCATCACCAGATCGATATGGTCCTGGAGGTTCTGCCCGACACCCGGGACGTCGGCATGGACCTCGATGCCAATGCGCCGAAGCGATTGAGCCGGACCGATCCCGGACAACATCAGCAATTGCGGCGAGTTGATCGCTCCCCCGCTCAGCACGATCTCGCGGTCCGCACGAACGATGTACTGCCCGCCGCCGTGACGGACGATGATCGATCGCGCGCGCCCGGCTTCGATGACAACTTTCTCGACCAGTGCTTCGGTGACGATCGTCAGATTCGGCCGCGCGGCCGCGGGATGGAGGTAAGCGACCGCGGCGGAACAGCGGCGGCCGTTCCATTTCGTGCTGTCGTAATGGCCGAGCCCTTCGGGCTTATAGCCATTGAGGTCGTCGGAAGTGCCGATGCCGGCCTCGTCGCCAGCGGCGACGAAGGCATCGTACAATATGCTCGCCGAGGAGCCCTTGCTGACGCCAAGCGGACCGGAGCCGCCGTGCCAGGGGTTCTCTCCGCGCTGGTTGCGCTCGGCCTTCTTGAAATAGGGGAGACAGTGGGCGTAATCCCAGGCCGGCAGACCGAACTCGCTCGCCCAGCGATCGTAGTCGGATGGGTGCCCTCTCAGATAGACCATGGAGTTGATCGACGAGCTGCCGCCGAGGACCTTGCCGCGCGGCACCGGGATTTCCCGGCCATCCATCTCGCCTTCCGGCGCGCTCGCATAGTTCCAGTTGAGTTTCGGGTCGTTCCAGACTTTGTAGACGCCGGCGGGCATGTGGATGAAAAGGCTGCGGTCGCGGACGCCCGCTTCGAGCACCAGGACCCTGGCATCAGGGTCTGCCGACAGACGATTGGCGATCACGCAACCTGCGGAGCCGGCACCCACGACGATGTAATCGTAGGACTGTTCCAGCGGATGCTTCGACGCGTTCGGCATGTCATCACTCCTCGAAACCGCCCGGCGGCAGGATCGCCATAACAATTGCTATGATGCTAGATAACGATCGTTATCTAATTGCGTAACAAGTGTTATGTGCGTGGTCAACTGGCTGAGCGGATCATTATCGCTTTGCCTGCGGACGCCGGGAAAGTTATTGAGGGATGGAAACGGGGACTTTTGGACAGGTGATGCTGCAGAAGAAGGCGAACGCGAAGCTGCAAGAGGATGATCCGATCAGGCGCATCGTCGATGCCGTCTGCGACGTCATCGCCGACGAAGGCGTCGCCAATGTGAGCATGCGCAAGGTGGCCGAGCGTGCAGGTGCGACCATCGGCCTGATCACGCACCACTTTCCGAGCCGGGCGGCCATGGTGCAGGCCGCCGTCGAATACGCCTGGGACAAATCCAAGAAGGAAATCCGCTGGCCGACGACACTGGACCGCGACGCGATAACCGCGTGCCTCGAGGCGTTCCTGCCCATCGACCCGTCTCGTCGCCGCCAGCTTTCCGTCTGGCTCGCTTTCTGGGCATTGACTCAGACGTCACCGGAACTCCAGGCGATCCACCAGAATATCCACACCTTCATGCGCGACAAGCACGTGAAGTGGATAAAGCTGCTGGGACATTCGCTCAAGGACGCCCGCCGGATCRCCGATGCCTTGCTGGTGCAGTGCGACGGAATTCTGGTCTATGCACTGCTGGACGAGAAATATTGGACGCCGGAGCATCAACGGGCGATCGTCGCCGACGCGGTCGACAAGGTGTTGAACGACGGGCGACCGGCCTAGATATCCGAAGCGGCTATCGCGTCTATCTTGACCGCACAGACATTCATTTCCAACAACCGGGTTGTGCGTCCGGGCGGCAGGACTTACCGTCATGCCCGCGAGCGAAGCATGGGAGGAAATCGAAATGGCGAAGCAGCTGGAAGGCAAGGTCGCGGCCGTTACGGGAGCGGCGTCGGGCATTGGGCTTGCGAGCACCGAGGCGATGCTGGCCGCCGGTGCGCAAGTGGTTATGATCGATCGCGACAAGGCGGCGCTGGACCGGGCTCGCGAGAAGCATGGCCCAGCCATCATCCCGCTGGTGATCGACCTTCTCGACGCTGGGGATTGCGCCACTTTGGCGCCGAAGATACTGGAAGCGGCGGGCCGGCTCGACATTTTCCACGCCAATGCGGGGTCTTATGTCGGCGGTGACCTGGTCGACAACGACACTGCGGCGATGGATAGGATGCTGACCCTCAATGTCAACGTCGTCATGAAGAACGTCCATGACGTGCTTCCGCATATGATCGAGAGAAGGTCCGGCGATATCATCGTCACCAGTTCGCTCGCCGCGCACTACCCGACCCCTTGGGAACCGGTTTATGCGTCATCGAAATGGGCGATCAATTGCTTTGTCCAGACGACGCGGCGTCAGGTGTTCAAGCACGGCATCCGCGTCGGCTCGATCTCACCGGGGCCGGTGATCACCTCGCTGCTGGCGGACTGGCCTGCCGAAAAGCTTCAGGAGGCCAAGGATTCCGGCAGCCTGCTGGAGGCCGCCGAGGTCGCCGAAGTGATCCTGTTCATGCTGACGCGGCCGCGTGGCATGACGATCCGGGACGTCGTGATGATGCCGACCAATTTCGATCTCTAGCCCGAAGCCGCCAGAAGGCCGGCCCATCGGGCCTCCTCGTTCTCAGGCGACCTTGGATTGCGGTGTGACCTCTGGCGCGAAAGCGCCGGGGCCGTCGACATTGACGACCGTCTCGCCTTCACCCACCCGCACGAAGACATAGTGGACGTCGTCTCCGCCTTCGATGATCTGGCAGCGGTGGATGGCGCGGCGGGGGAAATAGGCATAATCGCCTTTGCCGATCTCGAAGGACTTTTCGCCATTCTCGCCGAAGTCGACGCGAATGCGGCCGGAGAGCATATACATGACGCTGTCGAATTCCTGGTGATGATGCCATTGGCTGGGCGCCGCCAGCGCCGTGACATGGCATTGGCCGACCCAGAGGTTCCCGGCCTCGAGCGCCTTGCGGCGGTTTTGTCCTGGTGTGATCGGTCCGTCCACCAGTTGATCCGCCGTCACATATCCGATTTCCTTGAAAAGCCCGGTGCTCATCTTTCCCACCTCGTTTGGAACCGCATCCTTGAAAGATGCAGACAAAAGCCTACACTTGCCGGATGGAAACATCTGGACAATTCCTGTCGCCAACCAGACAGGCCGAGATCCTGCCATTCGAGACGGCCGAGCGGCCGATCGTCGGTTTTGCGCATGACTATCCGTCCGGCCTGGCGACCGGCTTCCACAGCCATCCGCGGGCGCAATTGGTCTATGCGATTTCCGGCGTCATGCGCGTCGAAACCCGTGGCTCGAACTATGTGGTGCCGCCGACGACGGCGCTGCTGCTGCCGGCCGATGTGGAACATGCGGTGCGGATGGACGGACCTGTGGCGATGCGTGAACTCTTCCTGCGGGAGGATGCGACGGAGCGGCTCGGCAGCCGGTCCAGGGTCATCGTCGTGACGCCGCTGCTTCGGGAATTGATCGTCGCCGTCTGTGCGGAGCCGCTGGACTGGAACCCGAATGGGCGCGGCCATCATCTCGCCGAACTGGTGATCAGCGAGATCGAACAATCCACCACCATGCCGCTCGATCTGCCTCTTCCCCGGGATGCCAGGCTCAGACGCGTCGTGACCGTTCTGCGCGATCGGCCCAACGACAATCGCGGCCTGGAGGAATGGACCGAGGTCGGCAATGCGTCGAGCCGGACATTGGTGCGGCTCTTTCGTGCCGAAACCGGCCTCAGCTTTCGCCAATGGCGGCAGCAGGCGCGCCTGACGGAGGCGCTGAGCGCCTTGAGCGTTGGAGCAACACCGTCCAAAGCCGCGGCGATCGCTGGGTTCAACAGTGTGCCTGCCTTTGGCGTGGCATTCCGGGAATTTTTCGGCATGACGCCCGGCCAGGCGCGGTCGTTGGGCGCCGGAGCAGCTGCAAGCCAATAATCCTGTCTGATTGGCGACAACAGTTGGCAAGACCGAACGGACTGATCGGCCTCATATGCAGATGCGCAAATCTGCTTGCGATGATTTCTATCTGCATGAGGTGAACAGCAATATGGATCTTTCGACCTGGACAGGCGTGGCAAAGCCGTCGCGAAAACCCCTGGAAGGGCGTTACGCGCGCCTGGAGCCCTTGAATCCGGCGCAACACGGCGAGCAATTGCTGCGATCGGCAAAGGCGCCCGGCGCGGATGATCGTTTTCGCTATCTGTTCGAATCGACGCCATCCAGCGACCGGGATTTTTACGACTGGCTCGAGAAAGCGTCTTCTGCGGATGATCCGATGTTCTTTGCCGTCATCGACAAGAGAACCAACACCGCCGAGGGTCGTCAGGCCTTGATGCGGATCGATGCCACCCATGGCGTGATCGAGATCGGCAACATTTTGTGGGGTCCGGCGATAGCGAGAAGCACCGTCTGCACCGAGGCGCTCTTCCTCTTCGCCCAATATGTGTTCGACGACCTTGGCTATCGCCGCTTCGAATGGAAATGCAACAACCTGAACGAACCCTCCAAGAAGGCGGCGATCCGGTTTGGATTCCGCTTCGAGGGCGTGTTTCGCAACCACATGGTGGCCAAGGGACAAAATCGCGACACGGCATGGTTCGCGATGACCAGCGAGGATTGGCCGGAGATCCGGCAGGAATATCTGCGCTGGCTCGCTCCGGAGAATTTCGACGGTGAAGGATGCCAGAAGACGAGACTGTCAATCCCTGGTGCTTAGCGCGGAGAGCGGATGCGACGATCGCGCGCGGACCGTCGGTCGGCGGCAGGATGGAGCAAGACCCGGGAATGGGGACGGTGCTGCGTGCGACCACGCCGGCCATGGTGGACCATGCACATCCTGGCGCCAACAGCAGGCACTCTCAGCCGCAGCACCTCGCTCCCGCCACCGATGGCCCGCAGCAGGCCGATGCCTGCTGAGCCGTCTCGGCCAGCCAGCGGTCGCGCGGCTTGCAGCTCGCCGGCCGCGCATCGAGGGCCACGTGCAGGACGCCGTCGCTGAGGGTGGGCGAAGCCGCCTTGTGCAGCTGCATCGGTGCCACGCCGTCGCTGACCTCGAAGGTCAGCCTGGCGGAACCGTCGAGTGCAACATGCTCCGATACCTTGCGGACGATCGACGCGAACTTTTTCGCGGCCATATGGCTGCGGCCCCCCTCGTCTATGTCCCAGAGCTGCACGAAAATCTCCGACCACGCTTCCGGATTGGCACCGCAGTCGAGTGCCGAGAACTGCCCGGCCTTGACCTCGGTGATGTGGTAGCCCGGCCTGATGTCGCTGCCGTCATAGGAGAAGACCAGCGGGGCATCGGGATTGGCGTCCAGCGCCGCGAGCAGGAGGCCGAGATCGATGCCGTCAGGCGCCGATTGGCTGCCGTCAGGTGCCGATTGGCTATTGAGAACTGTTTCCATTTGCGCTATTCCTCATTTCGATACTTTTAGGATTGTTGAAATATGGAAGAACGTCAAGCCCTCTTGTCATTCGGCGCATTGTCGCAGGAAACGAGGCTCAGGATTGTCCGGGCGCTGGTGATCGCCGGGCCGGATGGAATGGCAGCGGGGTCAATCGCAGAAAAAGTCGGTGTCTCCGCCACCAATGTCTCGTTCCACCTCAAGGAGCTCGAACGGGCCGGTCTGGTCACGCAACAGCGGGCCTCCCGCTCGATCATATATACCGCGAGCTTCGACGCGCTCGGCGCGCTGGTCCGCTTTCTGATGGAGGACTGCTGCGCCGGCCATCCGGGGATCTGCGCGCCGGCCCGCGAAGTATCCGCCTGCTGTTCACCTGCCACGAAGGAACTGACCCCATGAACGACCGCTTCACCGGCGAGACCCAGGGGCCAGGTGCCCCGGATGGCACCAGCCGCCGAACCCCCGAGGTGGCCTGAATGGTTGCGCTCCTGCTCGAACCCATCACCGGCACCGAGCCGGATTTCCGCGCGGCCCTGGCGGCGGAAGGCCTGCCGGTCGATGACCTCGGTGAGGGCGGCCGGACCTTCTTCCGCATCGTCGACGGGCCGGAAACCGTTGGCTTCGGCGGCTTTGAACTCTATGGCGCAAACATGTTGCTGCGCTCGCTGGTCATCCATCCGGACCGGCGTCGCCACGGCGATGGGCAAGCCGCCACATCGATGTTGCTGGGCAAGGCCTATGCCGCAGGGGCACGGCAGGCTTACCTGCTGACCACGAGTGCTGCATCGTTCTTCGAGCGGCTGGGCTTCGCCCGGATCGACCGAACCGATGCGCCCGCGGCGATCCTGCAAACGCGCCAGGCGGCGGGTCTGTGCCCGTCCTCGGCCGCGCTGATGGGCCGGGAGCTGGCAGGATGAACACATTCGATCTCTCGCGCCGGCTGGGCGCGGAATTCCTCGGCACCGCCACGCTCGTTGCCACTGTGGTCGGCTCGGGCGTCATGGCCGCCAGGCTCAGCCACGACACCGCCGTCTCGCTGCTCGGCAACACCATCCCCACCGGCGCCATGCTGGTGGTCCTGATCACCCTGTTGGGGCCGATTTCGGGCGCGCATTTCAATCCCGTCGTGACGCTGGTCTTCTGCCTTCGACGCCAGCTGACGGCCGCCGATGCCGGCGCCTATATGCTGGCACAGGTCCTCGGCGGCATTGTCGGTACCTGGCTGGCGCATGCCATGTTCGAGCTGCCGCTGCTGCAGCTCTCGCTGACAGCCCGCACCGGAACGGGCCAATGGCTCGCGGAAGCAGTCGCCACTTTTGGCCTTTTGATGACCATCCTTTTGGGGCTGCGGTTCAGGGGCGAGGCCATTCCGTGGCTCGTCGGCCTCTACATCACCGCCGCCTACTGGTTCACCGCCTCGACCTCGTTCGCCAACCCGGCCGTGGCCATCGCCCGCGCCTTCTCCAACACATTCGCCGGCATTCGCCCGCTCGACCTGCCGGGCTTCATCGTCGCGGAAACCCTCGGCGCCCTGCTGGCCATGGTGGTGGCGGGCTGGCTGCTGGCCGAATCCGCCTCCCCATCCTCCCTCAAAAACCTCGAAAGCGCCCCATGAGCTTCCCCGTCACCATCTACCACAATCCCGATTGCGGCACGTCGCGCAACACGCTGGCGATCATCCGCCATGCCGGCATCGAGCCGACCGTGATTGAGTATCTGCAACGTCCGCCCTCGCGCGGAGAGCTGGCGAAGATGATCGCCGATGCCGGGCTGACGGTGCGCGAGGCGATCCGTGAAAAGGGCACGCCCTACGCCGAGCTCGGCCTCGACAACCCGGCTTTGACCGATGGCGAGCTCATGGATGCCATGCTGGCGACGCCCATTCTGATCAACCGGCCGTTCGTCGTCACGCCCCTGGGCACGCGCCTGTCGCGGCCGTCCGAGGCCGTGCTCGAGATCATCCCGGCCGAGATGCTCACCTCGGAATTCATCAAGGAGGATGGCGAGCGCGTGCTCGACGCCCAAGGCAAGCGGGTCGCCTGAGGGATGGATCGCAAGCTTCCGCTCTGGGCGCTGGCCGGGCTGGGCGCGACCCAGATCGTCGGCTACGGTACGCTCTATTATGCCTTCAGCATCCTCGCCGCCGATATGGCGCGGGATCTCGGCAAATCGAACGCATGGGTGTTCGGAGCCTTCTCTTTGGCGCTTCTGATCGGCAGCTTCCTGGCGCCGGCCGCGGGGCGCCTGGCTGACCGGTTCGGCGCCGGCCGGATGATGGCCGGCGGATCGGCCGCCGCCGCGCTGACACTCGCCTTGGCCGCCGCATCCCCAGGCCCGATCACCTTCGCGCTGTCGCTGATCGCCATGCAGGCCGTGGCGGCGACCGTGCTCTATGCCACGGCTTTCACGGCGATCGTGCAGGCCGGCGGCAGGACCGCAAGTGCCTCCATCGTCCACCTGACGCTGATCGCGGGCTTCGCCTCGACCTTGTTCTGGCCGCTGACCGCATGGCTGCACACCTTCCTCACATGGCGCGCGATATTCATGGCCTTCGCCGCCGCCAACCTTGTCATCTGTTTTCCGCTGCATCTGGCGCTCTCCCGCCTTACGATCCCGGCAGCCGCAGGAAAGCCGGAACCGGCAACGGAGGGCGAGCTGCCGCCGCCGGGCAATATGCTCCTGTTCGGCCTGATGCTTGCCGGCTTCGCCATCGAGGGCTACGCGCTTTCCGCCGTGCTGGCGCAACTGGTGCCGCTGACCCAGGCGCTGGGCCTCGGCGCGTCGGGACTCATTGTCGCGACACTCTTCGGCCCGGCGCAGGTGGCGAGCCGCCTCGTCAACCTGTTCTTCGGGCGCGGACTGTCGCAGGCATGGCTCGCGGTGATCGCGGCGTCGCTGCTGCCGATCGGCCTGGCCATTCTGCTCTGGACCTCGCCATGGTTTGCCGGGGCCGTGTTGTTTGCGGTCGCAGCCGGTCTCGGCTCCGGACTGACCAGCATTGTCGGCGGCACGCTGCCGCTGGAACTGTTCGGTCGGCGGGGTTACGGCCAGCTGATCGGATGGTCGACTTTCGCCAAGCAGGTGCCGGCGGCGGTTGCGCCGTTTGCGATGTCGGCATCGCTGTCGTCGGTCGGTGTCGTATTGTCGCTCTGGCTCGTTGCGGCCGTCGGTATGGCCGCGGTGGCGGCCTTTATGGCCATCCCCGTGGCGCTCAGGCTGTCGCAGCCTCGAGCCAGCGCATCCTATACACCGACGACCTGAACCCGCCCCAGGGGTCGATGAAATGTTTCGGCCCGACGTGAATCTCAATCCATCCGAGATCGGCTGCCCGGCCGCGCGCAACAGCCGCCCCTGCTTGATCTCGACCCGCGCCATCAGCATCGACATGCTCAGGACCGCGTGTCGTCGGCGACACCCTGTCCATCCTCGGCGTTTACGGTCTCACATATCCCGAGGGGGCGCCGCCGTTCAGCCCCTGGTCGTGACGACGCTTTTCTTCGATTACCTGCGCCGGGGGCGAATGAACGTAGCGCGCCAGACCTCGCGTACCGTCTCTCCCGTCGATGCCGTGCATGTCTACGAAACGCTGCTCGCCGGCCCGACCGGCGACATCGGCATCGTCTTCGATTGGACTGAAATCGGAGACCCGCGCATCTGAGGCACCGGTAGCTGAAACACAGCCGCCGCAGATGCGCTGTCTCCTGTGCTTTACCGCTGGAACGTCAGGTGGATCGTCCCACTCTCCGCCGTCTCCGACTTGACCGTGTGGCCAGCCTCCAGGCCGCGCAGATCGTCCCACAGGCGGATGCCGCGCCCGAGCAGGATCGGCGTGATGGCGACATGGAGGCGATCGACAAGGCCCGCCTTGAGGAAGTCGCGCACGACGGTCGGACCGCCGCCCACCCGCACATCCTTGCTGCCGGCCACGGCGACAGCGCGCTCGAGCGCATCGGCCGGCGAGGTGTCGAGGAAATGGAACGTCGTGCCGCCGGCCATGTCCAGCGAGGGCCGTGGTTTGTGGGTCAGTACGAAGACCGGGCAGCGGAATGGCGGCTCGTCGCCCCACCAGCCGCGCCAGTTCGGATCGTCGGGAAAATTGTGCAGGCCGAACATGCCGGCGCCCATGATCTCCGCGCCGATATTTTCGAAATATTCCCGGGCGTAATCATCGTCGATGCCTGTCGTGCCTGCACCGGTCGTATCCTTGAACACGCGCTCGCGGAACGTTTTGGTGGCAACATAGGCGCCGACGAGACGCGACCAATCCTCGCCGAACGGGTTTTCCGGCGTCTGGTCCGTCGTTGTCGCGAAACCGTCGAGCGAGAGTATCAGATCGACACGAACAGCCATGGCAGTCCTCCTTGTGTGTGGTTGCATAACCGCCTCGATGTCGGGCGGCCGGATAGTAAGGCAAGTACCTTCATATCTGGAGCGAAACACTAAGGCAAGTGCCTTTCTTTCCTTGACCTGCGCCAAAATGCGTTTTAATAAGTCCCATGCCTTACCATTCGACCCCGCTCGATCTTGCCTTTCATGCGCTCAGCGACCCGACCCGCCGCGCCGTGGTGTCGCGGTTGGCTGACGGCGAAGTGCCGGTCAGCGTGCTCGCCGAACCTTTCGGCATGGCGCTGCCCTCCTTCGCTCAGCATCTGAAGGTGCTGGAAGATTGCGGACTGATCGCCAGCGAAAAGCGCGGGCGCAGCCGCTGGTGCCGGCTGGTCGAGACGCGCTTCGACGAGGCGGCGGACTGGATGGAAGCGGAGCGCCGGCGCTGGACCGCGCGGCTCGATCGCCTGGAAGTCTATTTGGATAGGGCCGAGGAGGACGGTGAAGGACATGGCGAACCTGTTTGATTGGTCGCTCGATCGCGAAATCGTGCTGGTCAAGCTCTTGAACCACCCGCGCGCAAAAGTCTTTGCCGCCTGGATGGACCCACGCGCGCTGGCCGAATGGTACGGTCCGGCCGGCCTCACGATCGAGAGCCACGAGGCCGATATCCGCGAGGGCGGCATCTGGCGGTTCGACATGGTGGGCGTGTTCGAGGGCAAGGAACAGCGCTTCCCCAACCTCATGCGCTTCCTGGAAATCGTGCCGAACGAGCGGATCGTCATGGATTATGGCACGCCCGACCCTGACGACCCCCATCGCTTCCGCGCCACGGTGACCTTTGATGAACAGGCCGACGGCAAGACCGTGCTGACGCTACGCCAGCTTCACCCCAGCCGCGAACGGCGCCAGGAGGTCATCGGCTTCGGCGCGGTGGAATACGGCCTGCAGACGCTGGCCGGGCTGGAGGCATGGCTGGATCGGTAAGAGATCGGCCGAGCGTGGGCTCACTCGATGTGCCAGTGGCCTCGATCGGCCGGAAGCTGCGGTTCGTCCTATTCGCAATGCGCCATTCCGGACTCAGCGCCATTCATCGATGACGGAGGAACTGTCGACAATCTCGGCGAAATCAGACTTCAGATGCGCCATCGTGACATCGAAAATGGTGCGCGCCGACAGGTTTTCAGACGGCATGTCGAATCCCAGGACGGCGTCGCGGACGACGATCATCTTGAAGCCGAGGTCACACCCGACGCGAACGGTCGTATTGACGCAGAAGCCGGCGACCGCGCCTGTCACAATGAGCGTGTCGATGCCGCTGTCGCGGAGGTGTTTTTCCAGGTCGGTGGAGGCAAAGGGCGATGACGTCCGCTTGACGAAAATGGGTTCATCGCCAATCGCTTCCGCGCAGGGCATGACCTTTTGATCCGGTGCGCCATCGTGCATGGGCGATGCCGGATCGGGCTCGGCGTGGCGCACATGGATCACGCTTCGGCCTGTCTTGCGGGCCGCAGCAGCCAAAGCGGCAACCACCTCAGGCGCTTCACCGTTGACATGATCTCTTCCGGCATCGAGGCGATGCTGCATCAACATCTGCATATCGATAATGACAAGCGCCGCTTTCATGTTTTCCCGTGCCTCACGATGTCTGTTTGTCAGGCGCGACGCGTATCATGGGCAGGAATGACCGCATAGGGCCACCGTCGGCCGAACGCCTTCAGTTGCAATGTGTCAATTGCAGACTTCATTTACCCCTGGCTGCCGAATGCTCCGGGACGCGCTGATCGCCTCGGCGAGCATTCCCGGCGTGTTCCCTGCCGTCATGCAGCAGCCTGTTTGACGTCCGAGGAAGGCTTCAAGTAGCCGAGAATTTCACCGTCACGCCGCGCTGCCGAAAGTAGGCCTGCATCAGCTTCCGGCCGGACCGGTTGTTCTGCACGAGCCTGGCCGGGTCGAATACGGCCTCTTTCAAACCCGCTTGCGTCAACGCTGCCTTGAGAGTCGCGATATGCATATCGATGTCGGCATTGTCCGTCTGGAGCGATTCATAAATGCGGTTTGTTGCATCGGCTACGGTCGGTTCGCTCACTATGACACTCCTGTTGTTGTTCGGCTGGCGGTTAGCACATTTTTCGGCTTGACCCTATTGTGCTGAAAAATGCCCACGTCAATGGGTGACGATGGATTGGAGCATTGCGTCCGCCTTCAAAGATGCGGCACCACAAGCAGAACAGCGGGAGCCGGCCTCTTCCGGTCGAGACGCCACGGCAGCTTCGCGCCGACAGCGGACGACCCGCAAGCCACGATGCCGCGGCTCACGGACCTTGACTTCATCGACATCTCGGAACAGTGAGGGGTTATGGAGCGAGTGATGACAACAACCCTTCTTCAGCATGCCTGGTCGCAACTCGAAGCCGCAGCGCGGAGCCGCTCGCCATTCAATTTTCTGCAACTGGCGACCATCGGGCTGGACGGCGCTCCCGAGCTCCGCACGGTGGTGCTCAGAAGATGCGACGTCCGCGCCGGCACGCTGTCCTTCGTCACCGACCTGCGCTCGCCAAAAGTCGCCGAGATACGGCGCGACCCCCGGGTCTCGCTGGTGGGATTCGACGGTGCCGGCTCGACGCAACTACGCCTTTCCGGGACGGCTGCCATCGTCGAAGACGAGGCCGAGAAGCGAAGCGTTTGGGAAGCGCTGCGAAACAGGACGTTGGTCCTGTTCGACGCGCCGCTCGCGCCGGGCACTGGGCTCGATGAGCACGGCGCTCCCTTGGGCGGCAATGCGACAGCGGGCGCGTCGGCCGATCCATACGACCGTTTCGCGCTTGTTGCCGTCACGCTGAACCGTATCGAGTGGCTTGATCTCTCGGCCGAGCCACATCGCAGACATGCCTTCGTCCGCTTGTCCGAGGGCTGGCAGGGAACCCGACTCGCGCCATGAATGGCGTCACGCCGCGACACGTGACCGCATCCATTCCCGGAGCCTCTCCACCGCCTCCGATTTCCGGTACCGCGGCCACACGCAATAGAAGTCCGCGCGTGCATGCAGCGACTGATCGAACACCTGGCTCAGCCGTCCCTGCTGGATGTCGAGCGACACGAAACTCCTTGTCGCGAGCGCGATGCCCTGTCCGGCGATGGCCGCCTCGATGGCATGCGATGTGTGGCTGAAGCTGATCCCCTTGAACCACGCCTGTTCGCCGCCGCCGAGATATTTGTCGATGAATTCCGGCCAGAAGTTATGGGTGTCGTGGAGAAGCGTGTATCGGGCCAGGGCCTCCGTATTCTCCGGCTCCTGACCTTCCGGAACCAGGTGCGGGCTGCACACGGCGACGATCTCCTGCTCGAACAGCAGTTCGGCGGCGAGGCCGGGTCCGAAGGGCGGCTTGCCATACCGTATCGCCAGATCGACGCCATCCGCCTGGAAATTGGAAATGCGGTCCGTGGCGAGGATATGGAGATCGACGCCGGGATTCCGTTCGGTGAAGTCCGGCAAGCGCGGGATCAGCCATTTCGATGCGAATGTCGGGGTGGTGCTGACCGTCAGCTTGACGGGCTGGGGCTTGAGATTCGCCGTCGCGTTCGAGATCAGCTCGAATGCCCGGCTGATATCGGCGATGTAGCTCCGGCCTTCTCCGGTCAGCGCCAGCGCCTTCGGCAGACGTTCGAACAGCTTGACGCCCAGTTCCGCCTCCAGACCCCGCACATGCTGGGCGACCGCGCCCTGGGTGACGCCGAGTTCCTCGGCCGCCAGCCTGAAGCTCAGGTGACGGGCCGCGGCGTCGAAGGCCTTGAGGCCGTTCAGTGAAGGAAGGTTTCCGGTCATCGGACACTTGGCAATAGTTTTTCTACAGGCAGACGAAAGCAGAACTCATTCGACCCTCGCGCGACGGCCATGATATTTGAATGATCACAATCGATCAATCGAGACAACACCGAAGAGGAAACGACCGTGGCAGTAGAAAAAGTTGCGATCATCACGGCTGGCGGCAGCGGCATGGGCGCGGAAGCCGCCAGGCGCCTTGCGACGGATGGCTACAAGGTCGCGATCCTGTCCTCGTCGGGCAAAGGCGAGGCGCTCGCCAGGGAATTGGGCGGTATCGGCGTGACCGGGTCCAACCAGTCGAACGACGATCTCAAGCGCCTTGTCGATGCGACGGTCGAGAAATGGGGCCGCGTCGATGTCCTCGTCAACAGCGCCGGCCACGGACCGCGCGCGCCGATCATCGAGATCACCGACGAGCAGTGGCACACGGGCATGGATGTCTATCTGATGAACGTCGTCCGCCCGGTGCGCCTGGTGACGCCGATCATGCAGGCGCAGAAGTCCGGTTCGATCGTCAATATCTCGACGGCCTGGGTGTTCGAACCGACGCCGATGTTCCCGACCTCGGCGGTCTTCCGCGCCGGCCTCGCCGCCTACACCAAGGTCTATGCCGACACCTATGCGGGCGACAATATCCGCATCAACAACGTCCTGCCGGGCTGGATCGACAGCCTGCCACAGACCGACGCGCGGCGCGATAGCGTGCCGATGAAACGCTACGGCACCAGCGCCGAGGTGGCCGCCACGATCGCCTTCCTCGCGTCCGATGGCGCAAGCTACATCACCGGACAAAGCCTCAAGGTCGATGGCGGCCTGATGCGCTCCGTCTGACACAGCAGGACATTCTTCGCGCGGGTCCATGCTTGTCGGTTAAGGGTCGTCTTGCGCGCGTAAGAGAACGAGACCATGTACCGCGCCCATGCCGCACTCGCCGCGCCAAGGTCGGGGATGTCCGACCGGCTGACGGTTGACCGCCGAAACACACGCCATTGCGGAAGACTCGCTCGTCCGCAATGGGCCAATATCGGCCCGATGGATGCTGCCTCTCCGCGGACGTCTCGATCCGCCCAATCACCAGGCCTTCAGCCCAAGCAGTTTCTCGCCCAGCGGCGAAAGCTCCGCCACCCCAGCATTCTTCTTCTCCCACTCCCGCGGATCGCCCGGAAAGGCATCGCGCTGCGGATGGTCGCGTTCGCGCCATAGCCGGATGCGCTCCAACCGCTCGGCTTCATTGTCGAACTCGGCCGGATGCATGGAGATATATTGCGCCATGCGCACCCGGCTGTCGGAATGGTTCGGGCGGACGCCGTGGGCCAGCAGCGAGTTGAAGATCATCAGGTCGCCCGGCTCCATGTCGATATTGACGACGGAGAGGCCGGTCATATCCGGATGCATCGGGTCGCGGTCATCGGGCTGGGTTTTGACCCATTCGTCGAAATGCTCGAACAGATACGGCACGCATTGGAAGCCGCCGACATCGCCATCCTGTTTCTTCAGGCTCAGCACGCCCTGCACGCCGATCGGCAGCGGCCGGATCGAGGTGTCGACGTCCCAATGGATGAAGCCGTTGGGATTGCCCTTGACCTTCTTCGGCGGATTGAGGTTGGCGCGGTCGATGGTCACCCAGAGGTCTTCGCGATCCCAGATGTCGACGAAGGTGTCGTAGACGCGGCGCTCCATCCTGTTGTCCCAGAGATATTGGTGGTTATAGATTTCCAGCATCCCGGTGTTGTTGAGCTCTTTCATCTTGTGCTCGCGGCGCTGCGGCGCATACCAGGTCGAGGCGTCCTCGGGGTCCTTCTCGTCGAAGGCCCAGAGCAGGTCGACGAGCCGCTCGACATTGGCTGACGGCACCACCTGGCGGACGATGACATAGCCCTTGGTCACCCAATGCTGCCAGTCGGCCTGGGACAGCACGCGCATCGGTAATGCTTTCTGGAGGTCCTTCAATTGCGTGGCAGCTTTGGYGGTCGGATGACTGTCGCGAAGGATGGTGCGCGCGGCGTCCATGGTGCTCTCCCGTTGAGGTCTACCTGTCGGTCAGGCGATGGTGGAAGGATAGAACTTTTGCGCCGCCATTCTTGCCTTCTCCGGGATAAAACTGATACTATTCTAGCGTTTCTCGGGCCAAGTGAGCATGCTGAGACCCTATCTCGAAAAACTGCCGGTGACGCCGGATTCGTCGCTGTCGACGCTCAACCGCCGGCTCGACGCGGCGATCCCGTTCGAATGGCACCATCATCCCGAATATGAACTGACGCTGACGCTCAATTCCCGCGGCCAGCGCTTCATCGGCGACCATGTCGGCGCCTATGAGCATGGCGACCTCGTGCTCGTCGGCCCGAACCTGCCGCACACCTGGTCGTCGCGCATGAAGCTGGACGACAGCGAGCCGCATCGGGCGCTGGTTTTCTGGTTCCGCCAGGACTGGATCGATGGTTTTCTCAGCAGTGCGGTGGAATTTGCCCCGATCCAGAAACTCTTCGCCCGGGCCGCGCCAGGATTGTCCTTCGGGCCGGAGGTCGGGCGCATGCTGGCGGCGCGGTTCGAGCAAGCGTTCACACTGGAGCCAGCGGCCCGGCTGATGAGCGTGCTCGGCGTGCTTCTCGATCTTGCTGAGCGGAAGAATGCTGAGCCTCTGTCGAGTGTTGCACCGCCGGCAACGACAGACAGCCGCTCGCGCATCGACCGCGTACTGTTGCATCTGCACCAGCACTATGCCCGGCCGATACGGATGCGCGATCTCGCCGACCTCGCGGCGCTGAGCCAATCCGGCCTGCACCGGATGTTTGCCAAGCACACGAACACGACCGTTTCCGCCTATGTCACGCGGTTGCGCATCGGCGATGCCTGCGCCCGCCTGTCCGGAACCGAGCAGCCGATCACCCGGATCGCAGCGGATGTCGGCTACGACAATCTCGCCAACTTCAATCGACAGTTTCGTGCCTTGAGAGGCATGGCGCCGCGCGACTACAGGGCATCTTTCAGGACGTAGGCATGCCTCCGTGTTGGTGAAGGGTGTCGCTTCAACGCGTATGCAGCGACGCTGTAGTCTCAGTCTGGAAGTGTCACTTTGGCCTGGTGGATCACAAACGCTGTAAAAGGAAACCTGCCGCCAAGGCATGAAAAGCCTCGACAGCCTTCGGCAGCACGCTTTGCGGGTTTTCGCTCGCCGCAATCCAGAGAGCAGCATTGAGAGCCGCGCCGCTCAGCAGTCGGGCCACCGCCTCGACGTCAAGCGGTTTGAGGACGCCGTGTGCTATAAGGCGCTCCACAGTGCTCTTGGTCACCTGTAGACAACTGTTCTGGCTGGGCCACTGCGATGGGTCCCCCAATACCGCAGGTCCATCGAGCAGAACGATGCGTTGGACTTCCGGATTTAGCGCCATCTCGATATAGGCCGCACCCTCGGCCAGCAGGCCCAGCCATTCGTTACCCGCCCGCGCACCAATCTCTTTGGCACGTGCTGCCATTTCGGTGTCGATCTGCTCGACAACCGCGGCCAGGAGCCCGCTTTTGTCGCCGAAGTTGTGGTAAAGCGCGCCTCGCGTCAGACCGGCGTCAGCTGTCAGCTCGTCCATTGACGCCGCGGAATACCCTTTTTCGGCAAAAGCCTTTCGTGCAGCCGCTATCAACTTGCCGCGGTTTTCCTGCGTCGTTTCGCTGCGTGTCTTCGCCATTCAATCCTTCAAATTCACATACGGTGCGTATATGGGATTGACATACGGTACGTATGTCGAGTAATCCACATACGTACCGTATATCAACTTGAGGCGAGCTTGTGAAGCATTACTCCGCTTCTCATCGCTCGTTGCTCATGACAAAGAGAGATCAAAATGACCCAGCGCGAAGCAATCTTTCCCGCCAACAGGCACATTCTTTACGAAGAGCACGGCTATTCCGCGGCTATTAGATCTGGTGATCTGCTGTTTGTGTCCGGACAGGTTGGCAGCCGTTCCGATGGAACACCCGAGCCCGATTTCGAACGCCAAGTACGGCTGGCTTTTGAAAATCTGAACGCGACGCTGAGCGCAGGGGGGTGCACGATGGACGATATCGTCGACATCACCACTTTCCACACCGACCCTGAAAACCAGTTCGGAACGATCATGGTTGTCAAGGAAGAGATTTTCGGTAAGCCGCCCTACCCGAATTGGACTGCGCTTGGCGTAAACTGGCTCGCCGGCTTTGACTTTGAAATAAAAGTCATCGCCCGCATTCCGGCAATAAATTGAGATCGCCAAATCCTGCCGTGAGAGATCGCCATAGCCTGCCGCGCGAGCCGCCTATAAGCCAAGCTGAGGAACAGCCTTGCGAAGATGGAGTATCCTCCGCGACCAGGGATGTCTGAAAACGAGGGAATAATGTCGTTTACGCCATGACCGTAAAACCCTAAACCCCTTTCATCATCTGAAAGGGAACTCCCATGGTTTTGCGAGTGGCGATCAACGGCTATGGCCGCATTGGAAGAAACGCGCTTCGAGCCCTCTATGAGACCGGCAGGCGAGGGGAGATCGAGGTCGTGGCCGTCAACGATCTTGCCAGCGCCGAGATCAACGCCCATCTGACTGCCTTCGACACAACCCACGGCAAGTTCGGAGGCGAGGTTGCCGTGCGGGGCGATGCGCTTGTCGTCAACGGCGATGCGATCCGGGTCCTGGCGGAGCGCGATCCGTCGAAATTGCCCTGGGCCGAGATGGACATCGACATGGTCCTCGAATGCACCGGGCGGTTTGCCAGCCGCGACAGCGCGTCCGCCCATCTTGTCGCCGGCGCCAAGCGCGTGATCATCTCCGCCCCGGCAGGTTCCGATGTCGATGCGACGATCGTCCGCGGCGTGAACGATCACGTATTGCAGGCGGATCACCGCGTCATCGCAATCGGGTCGTGCACGACCAACTGCCTGGCTGTGGTCGCCAAGCCGCTGCACGAGCGGATCGGTATTGTTGCCGGAACCATGACCACGGTGCACGCCGTCACCAACGACCAGGTGCTGACCGATGTCTATCATGCCGATCCGCGTCGGGCACGGTCGGCGATGGCGTCGATCATTCCAACGAAGACCGGGGCGGCGTCGGCGATCGGGCTTGTGTTGCCGGAATTGGAAGGCCGGATGGATGGTTTCTCGATCCGGGTGCCGACGATGGATGTCTGCCTGCTGATCGTCAGCTTCACCACCGCGCGCCCGACCTCGGTGGAGGAGATCAACACCATGATGCGCGAGGCATCCGACGGGCCACTCAGGCGCATGCTCAAGATCAACGACCTGCCGCTGGTTTCGAGCGACTTCATCCACGACGATGCGTCCGCCATTTTCGACACGACCCTGACCAAGGTCATCGGCGGCTCGCATGCGACCGTCTACGCCTGGTACGACAATGAATGGGGTTTCGCCAACCGGCTGCTGGACAATGCGGTGGCGTTCGGCCGCATGCCGGCCGCCGCATTGCAGTCTGCATGAGAAGGGGCCGGATATGCGTTGGCTGTCTCGCGACCTCACCCTGCCGAACCGAAGCACGTTGGTCCTGTCGGTATGCCAGGGCCTCTACACGGCTGCCCTTTCCATCGACCTCACGCTGACAGGCCTGACCGGATATCAGCTGGCGCCGATAAAATCCCTGGCGACCCTGCCATTCGCGCTGATCACGGTTGCCGGCGCGGTGGTGACGCTGTTTGCGTCACTGCTGATGCAGCGCATCGGCCGTCGCGCAGGCTTCCTGCTCGGTGCGCTGACCTGCGCCCTAGGCGGGGCGATTTCCGTCTGGTCGGTCATGCATGACAATTTCTGGGTATTCTGTCTCGGAACGGCCTGTGTCGGCGTGTTTCAGGCTTTCGCCCAATATTATCGCCTCGCCGCCGCCGACACGGTTGCGCTTGAAGACAAGGCCAGGGCGATTTCCTTCGTCCTTGCCGGCGGCGTGCTCGCAGCCATTCTGGGTCCGGCCCTGGCCGCATGGAGCAAGGACCTTCTCTCGGCAATGTTTGCCGGTTCCTATGTGATGGTTTCCGTGCTCGGAATCGCTTCGGCATTGGTGTTCGTCTTCGCTTTCACGGATCACGCTCCCGACGCGACAGGGGTCGGCGCCGCTGAAGAGAAACCGCGCGCCGTAGCGGCCGTATTGATGCAGCCGATTTCATGGGCGGCGGTCGCCAACAATGTGATCGGCGGCGTGGTGATGATGCTTTTGATGACGGCGGCGCCACTCGCAGCCGTCAGCTGTGGGCACAGCATCGAGGACGGCGCCGGCATGATTCAATGGCACCTCGTCGGCATGTATGCGCCGTCGCTGTTCGCCGGCGCGTTGATCAAGCGTTTTGGGCTGGCGTCGATCCTGATGTCGGGCATGGTGCTCACGGCGATGTGCGCGGTCATGGCGGTGACGTCGACCGGCGTGACCGCGTTCTATGCGGCGCTCTTCTGTCTCGGTATCGGCTGGAATTTCATGTTCGTTGGCGGCACGACGCTTCTCGCCCGCTCCTATCGGCCAAGCGAGAGAGCCAAGGTCCAGGGCGTGGCGGAACTGATACGCTCTGCGGCCACGGCGCTCGCTTCGCTTGCCGCCGGCCCGATGCTGGAATGGTTCGGCTGGGCGCAATTGAACCTGCTTTCCCTTCCCCTGATCGTCATTGCGGTGGCATTGACCCTATATTGGATCATGGATGAGCGGAAAGCGCGGGGCACCGTRCCCGCACTTTCCTGAGGTCAACAGATCGGCGGTCGTGATGCTGAGCGCGGTCGCCGGAAGGATGGCGGATATGGCCAGAACGATCGGAATTTTCGTTTTCCCCGGCTTTCAGATGCTCGATCTCGCCGGCCCGCTGGCAGCGTTTCAGGCCGCCGGCCGGGTGTCAGGCAGCGAGAGCTATCACATATGCGTGGTCTCGCAGCATGGCGGTCTGGTCCGCAGTTCCGTGGGCGTGGATGTCATGACGATGCCGGTCGATCAATTCACATTCGATACCCTGATCTTCGCCGGCGGCCGATGCGTGCCGCCCGAGCCGATCGGTGATGTGGCGGAGATCGCCGCCCGGCACGCGAAATCCGCGCGGCGGATCGCAAGCGTCTGCACCGGCGCTTTCATCCTCGCGGCGGCGGGCTTGCTCGACCAGCGGCCGGCGACGACCCATTGGCGCTATGCGGCGACGCTGCAGCGGCTTTTCCCCCGCATTCGCGTCGAAGGCGACCGGATATTCGTCAGGTCCGGCGCCGTATGGACATCGGCGGGCATCTCTTCCGGCATCGATCTGTCGCTCGCCCTGATCGAGGACGATCTCGGCAGGGAGGTTTCCCGTGCGGTGGCGCGCGATCTCGTCGTCTATCACCGGCGCCAGGGCGGACAATCGCAATTTTCCGCCCTGCTCGACATAGAGCCATCCTCCGACCGCATCAGGGCGGCGCTCAGCTATGCGCGCGAGCATCTCGAGGAGAGGCTGTCCGTCGACCGGCTGGCGGACATTGCCTGCCTCAGTCCGCGTCAGTTCGGGCGCAGTTTCCTGCTCGAAACCGGCGAAACGCCCGCCAAGGCGGTCGAGCGCTTGCGTGCGGAGGCGGCCCGCGCCCGGATTGAAGATGGCAACGAACCGATCGAACTGATCGCAAGAGAGGTCGGATTTGCCGACCCGGAACGCATGCGGCGTGCCTTCGTCCGTATTTTTGGCCAGCCGCCGCAGAATGTCAGACGCCAGGCGCGTGCAGTCACGGCATAGTGCAAGGCGCGTCGCCGTTTCGCCCCACGCCGGCCGAAACGGGCCGCCCGCAAGCCGCCCGTCACCGGTCCTCTCGCCCTACAGAAGCCGTACGGACATGCCGCCATCGACGATCATCGGGCTGCCGGTCATGAATTGCGAGCGGTCGGAGAGGAGGAAGAGCGCTGCCTGGGCGATTTCTACGGCGGACGCCATTCTTTTCATCGGGTGCAGGCCGGCGATGAATTCCAGAACCGCAGGATTTCCCTCGCCGCTTGCCGGCGTGATCGTGCCGCCGGGCAGAAGCGCGTTGATGCGGATGCCATCGGCGGCATGTTCGGCGGCCAGCGATTGCACCAGGCCGTTCAGCCCCGCCTTCGACGCCGCATAGGCGCCCATGCCGGGCATGCCGCCATTGCTGAAGCCGACGAAGGAGGAGGTGAAGACGATCGAGCCGCCGCCCTGTTGCTTCATCACCGGCACCTGCGCCTTTGCCGCCCAGAAGGCGCTTGTCAGATTGGTCGAGAGCACGCTGTTCCAGTTGTCGATCGACATATCCGGGATCGTGCCCATCTCGCCCACCGAGCCGACATTGTTGAACGCGCCGTCCAGGCGTCCGAAGGTGTCGATGGCGAGCGCGGTCAGCGCCTGCGCATAGCCGTCCTCCCGGACATCGCCGGCGAGGAAGACGGCGTGGCCGCCCCCGGTGGCGATCTCCTCGGCGAGCGTGCGCAGTTCCTCAGAACGCCGCGCGCCCAGAACGACATTTGCGCCCTCCTCGGCGAAAAGCCTTGCCGCTGCGGCGCCAATGCCGCTCGAGGCTCCGGTGACGATGATCGTTTTGCTTTCGAGTTCCATATCCATCTCCTGATCTGTGATGGGAGAGGGGTAGAGCGATCACCGGGTGGCTGCCACCCGATTCCTGGAGGAGGGGGCTTTGCGCGTCAGCGGTCGTGGTTGGCTGATGCCACACTCACATGGTGGCATCTTGCACGGCATTCCCGTTCATTTCACTTGAGCGCCGCTGCGTCCAATGCGCCAAGCGTTTGCAGCGCCCGAACCTCCCAGGTCTTCGCGCCCTGTTTGCGCGCGATGGCAACCGCCTTGCGCAGCATCGGCCGGGCCTCCGATATCTCGGCAGTCGACTTCAGTTCCCCTCTCAATCGCAAGAGCTCGGCGAGGAAGTAGCCCTCTCCGGTCTTCTCTGCCAGAGCGAGCGCGCCATCCACGGTCTGCAATGCTTCCGACACGCGCCCCATGCGCAGATAACTCTCCGCAAGCACCCCCAGGTAACAGGTCTTGTCGATCTCTTGTTCACCCATATTGTCGCAGATGTTGCGCATCTGCTGCAGGCCGGATGCATCCTGGCGTGTCATGACCAGCATCCAGCCCTGGAAGAACGACGCCATATTGAGCCAGAGCTGGAATCCGTTTCTTTTCGCCACCAGCATCAGCTCGACGATCATCTCCTCGAGCATTCTCGTATCGTGCCGCAGAGCCATGAGGATACAGCCGTTGCCGAGACAGGCCGCAAGGCGATAGTCCGTCTGCAAGCGCGCCTCCGCCAAGGCATCCAGATAGAGCGCCAGCGCCTCGTCTTCTTCGCCCAGGAGCTGCAGCGTCCACGACATGTAGATCATCGACATGCTGGGAAAATCACTTCCCACCTCGTCCGCATGCGATTGATGCGCCAGCGCCTCATTCAGATACGATCTGGCCTCCTTGAACCGCCCGCGAGAGAAGGAGCACATGCCGAGGAACTGCGTCCCGAGAACCAGAGCCTTGATATTTTGCCGTTCCTTGCCGATGCTGAGGAGCTGATTGCTCGCCCATTCCGCATCGCTGAAGCGGGCAGAATTGAATGCCGTGCCGAACAAGCCGTCGAGTGCGCGAATAGCAGCTTCGGCATCGCCCAATGCTTCGCTGAGCCTCATCACGTTTCGGTAGGCGTCACTTCCCTCGCGCGTCACATATCCGTAAGTCGCATAGAGCACGTCGCCCCGTTCGAGCTCCAGCCGCAGTTCCTTGCGGTCGCGATGGGGCGACGGCGGCAGCTTGGCGAGGCATTCCAGGCCCTTGGCGAACATGTTCGCCGCCTCGACCTTCGCCCAGGTCTGTCCGACCTTGATGCCGGCAGCGAGCCAATGATCCGCGGCACGCTCGAACTGCCCAGCTTCATCCAGGTGCTGCGCCAATACTTCCGGGTGTTCATGTGCCGTCTTCGGCTCGGTTTCCTCGATCATGTCGGCGACACGCGCATGCAGTTGCCGGCGGCTGTGCCGCAGCATTGCCCCGCAGGCGGCCTCCTGCAACAGCACGTGGGTGAAAGCGTATCTCGGCCAGTCCGCGAACGGCTGCGGGGCGATCAGTCCCACTTCCGTCAGGCGTTCCAGCTGCGGCCTCAATGCGTCGACGGAAATATCGGTAACCCGCGCGAGTGTGTTGACGTCGAATTCCCGACCGATGACGGCGGCCACCTGGGCGATTTTCTTGCCTTCACCCAATTTGTCGAGCCTGGCAAGCAGCGCCGATTGCAGGTTGTTGGGAACCTCTATCGGAAGATCGTGCGCGCTCTGGGAAGCGTCGCGTGCGCTTGTCAACTCCACGGCATATTTTACCAACTCTTCCACATAGAGCGGCACCCCCTCCGCTTTTCCCAGCAGAGACCGTGCCACGTCCGATGCGAGCTTGACACCTGGAGCGACGCTTTCAGCCAGGGCGCTCGCCTGTTCACGCGTCAGACGCCCAATCCGCATCACATCCATATGTGGTCGCTGAGCGCCGAATTTGAGCTTTTCCTGGCGCGATGTGACCAGGACAAGAACAGCAAAATCCTCACTTTCCTCGTTCAGCGCCCTGAGGAGGCTGCTGGTGGAAGGATCCATCCATTGCGCGTCTTCGATCGCAAGCAGCAGCGGACCCTGGCGGGTGAGATGGCGCAGCCATTCGACGAACACCTTGCGTATGGTCGTCTGCTGCTCGGTCGATGTCAGTTCCGAAGGCGGATAATCCGTCTGATGGACGGCCAGCAACCGTGCCAGGATGGGCACGGCGTGAGACAGCGGCACCGTGCTGGCGGTCAGAAATGCCTCTAACCTCTGCATTGCTTCGGCCATCGGCAGTGCATCCGATATGGCACACTCTTGCCTGAGAAGCTGCAGGAAAGGGAAAAGAGCGCTGTTGGCGTGCGCCAGGGAGCATTGCGCTGTCATCGTCTTTGCCATCGGCAGCTTGCCGGCAACTTCGAACAAGAGCCGCGACTTGCCGATCCCCGGCTCTCCGCAAACCAGCAGCCAGCGCGGGCAACGGTCCGCAGCGACCTGTTGGCTGAGCGCGAGAACTTTTCGGATTTCATCCTCACGCCCGACAAGCGGCGTAAGGCCCGTCCTCGTGAACCTGCCGCCGCGCGGCAGCGCCTTGGTGGCGCATCGAATATGAACCGGCTCCTTGAAGCCCTTCAAGGCGATGAGGCCGAGATCTAGGAACTCGAAGGCACGATAGGCGGACGCGTAGGTGTTCGGGTCGACAAGGATCGCTTTCGGTTCCGCCACTGTCTCCAGCCGCTGCGCGAGATTGGGTATGGGACCGAAAGCCACGGTGGAGACGCCCTCCGGCGCCCCTTTGACATCACCGACGACGACGAGCCCGGTGGCAATTCCGATCCGGACATTCGGCCGGCTGCCATCAGGCGCCTCTATCTGTGGGACCGCCTCGACAAGATCGAGCGCGAGCGTTATCGCCCGCTCCGCGTCGTTTTCTTCGGCGACCGGATAGCCGAACAGGACCTGCAGCGAGTCTCCGATATAGTTCGCGACGAAGCCGCCGTGAGATCTGGCAAGCCCGCTGCATCGATTGAGATATCTTTGGGTGAGCTCGCTGAAGTCTTCCGGATCCAGTCGCGTTGCATATTCGGTGGAGCCCACCATGTCGCAGAACAGAATTGTCAGTTGACGGCGCTCGGGTTGCTGCATCAGATCATCGGCCGGCGTCGGCGTCATCGCCGCGACGGCGGCAAGCAGTTTGCGCCTGGGGCCCAGCGGTATCCGCAACTCGCGCAGGTCTTCATTGGTAAGGAGCTTGAGGCTGTCGACATCAATCTGGGCGCGAGCGAAAGTTTGCGCCAGCTGCGCAAGTCCTATCTCCGTCAGCCACTTGCCGATGTCACTCATGCTGCTCCTTCACGGGGCAACGAAGGTTCTAGAGCATGCTTTCGTATTTTCATAGGCTACATTAGAAGCAGGAAATATCCAGAAAATTGTCGGCTATGGGTTCTTCTCGCCGTGCTTTTGCTGGCTCCGGGCGCCAAAATGGCTTTTAGGCCAGCAAGATAGTGCAAGCTTTTCACGCGACCTTCGCTTGTGTGCCGTTTGAACACCGGAGGGCACCACCTCCAGGCCTCCACTCAACGGCACGAAACATCTGCGTAGCGCAGGTAGTCCGTTCGTCCATAGGCGATGAGATTCTGGTCGAAGCAAAACCGCTTGGGGAGCAAGCGAACCAGGTAGCGGCGGTTGCATTTCGCGGGCAGATCAAGCTGGAACGCCCGCAAGTCGGTCGTTGGCATGGGGTCGGTGAATCTCTTGTGTCCGAAGTAGGACACGTCGCGAATGAGCATGGCGGTACCGGAGGTGCCGACGTCATCCGCAATGGCGACGAAATTCGTATCCTTGGCGTCCTCCAGGCCCGGATAGGCCTTGGCCGGCGGAACTGCTCGCGAGATTGGAATATCCGTGGATGTCACGGCAACATTGAAGCGGACATCATCTCGTTGCGCAACAGCGCCGTAAGCGTTGAGATACTTCCAGTTCAGCCGAACCACCCGATCCGCCTGCAAATCCGCGCGCGCGGTCGACAGCACCCTGACAGAGAAATCGACAGGTTCGGAGATATCGCCCTGTTGCGCCAGGCCAGGTACGGGGCAGGGGGTGTAAAGGGGTTCGTAGTCACATTCAGGTCCGCCCGCACCCCAAAGGCAGTTGCTCAGCACGCGCCAGTCGTCAGGACTGATCTCCGGCGCCGGCGTCGACAGGCTGTTGCCTTCAATCGGCACCATCCAGGGATGGATTTTCCCGCGGCCGGCGCGGCTTGCCCATGCTGTCCGGTGCGCGGCAATGTCCTGCAATTTGTCCTGTTCCGCCCTCAGCCGAAGGAGCTGCGACCTGCTGGGTTGCTCGATTGTCGGAGCCTGTGCCACCGCATCGGCAGCAAAGCGCTGGCCGGTGACCTGTGTCGTCAGCGTGTGGCACTCGGTGCAGTTGCCGGTCGGGTCGCGTACCGTCCTGGCCCGTTCGAGGCTGACCCGGTACGTGCCGGTATAGGCCGACCCGATGATGCGAAACGGTGTCGCCCTATGTCGCTGCGTTTCCGGCAGGAAAGCGCCAAGGCTGAAACCCGGGGCCTGCGGATTCTGATTGCCGGCGAAACCCACGCGCGCCTGCTGGATGCTGGGCGTGATCACGAATGCGCTCTTATCATCATGGCATGCGGAACACTCGATGCGGAAAGTGGGGTCATAGAGCGCCTCGGCGGCCTCGCGGCCCTTGCGATCGTCGTAGGAGGCCCCTCCGGGGGCCACGAACTTCTCAGACCAATCGAATTCGTCACGATCCTTGCGGCCGTCAAAAAAGGCCGTCTCGCCGGTTTGCCTGTTGAAGCCCATGACCCCCAGCAGGGCAAATCTGGGATTTGAACGCTGCCAGTAGGGCGTCGGAGCGACGTCGCCGCTGGCGTTCGATTTGCGGCAGAAGAACAGCCATTCCACATTGCCCCTCTCGACACGGCTCAGACGGGAATTAAACCCGCAATATGTCGCGCTTCCGGCCAGGGAAGGCTTGTCGCATTGCGCAATCGCTCGCGTCCATTTGACGACATTGCCTGCTGCATCCCGATGCTCGAACTCAAGCGGATGACCTTGCTTGCCGGGGTTCGGCTTCAGGTCGACAAGATTGCCGTCGACCTGCAAGGTCAGGGTTCGGGCGTCGTCGTTCGAACAATCACCCTCGGGGATTGGGCCCAGGGTGGCGCGGACCTCGTCTCCAAATCTGGTGATCGTGTCGATACTCGCCGACGCCGGTGCCCAGAGAAAGGCACCGTTCCAGCGCTGGGCGATCTCGGCAAAGTTGAACCTCTCGAGCCCGGGAGCACGAAAGTCAATCAGACGGAGATCATCGCCTTTCGCCGTTGCCGACAATTGCGACAATTGCCGGCATCGCCGGAAAATCTCCAGATCGCGCGCATACCGGCTGTGCGCCTCGTCATCGGGCAGCACCTCCGTGACGATCCCCTGTGGGCGTATCGGCGCAAGGCAGCCGGTCGTCCTGTCACAACGGGGTTCCTTGTCACAGGCCGGTCCGCTGATCCGCCGGATCGCAGCCAGGGGATAGGGTTCGGCTGCCTGGCCAGCCAATTGCTCCCCCGGGATCGGAGCGCCCGCGGGAGCAAGAACCATGATCATCATCGCGAAGAGCCGGCCAATGGTCCTCATGGCCGTGCTCCAGGTCGTTATCGCGCCCGCAATAGGAGCCGGGGACCATCGGTGATGAGGGTGATTTTCGAGAACTTCCACACATTGTCCACCTTCGTGAACTCGGTTCTCAACACACCGGTGTAATCCAGCACAGGCGTCTCTATATCGGGATGTTGAAGGGTCACGACAACAGTCGTTTTGCCCCGCACGGTATTTGCGTCCACCAGATCGAGCAACGTGTTGCTCTCGATGTGCCGCGCCTGGGTCCCATCGCGCACAAATGCGTTGAAATAACCGTTCAGATAGATGCTCAGCTGTTCCTCGCCGATTTCCTGTACGAGCTGATCGCCGGCGGCATTGCACAGCTCATAGTAGACGTTGCCGGCGAAAAGCCCCTCCAGTTGCTGTGCCTTGTGATCGTCCAGTGCCCAGTCATATGTGCTTATCAATTTCCTGATGGCACGCTCGTCCGCGGCATCCGGGTCGTTCGCGGTCGCCAGCCAGGTTATGTCGGGGTTGTTCACGCACTGGACCGCCCAGGATTGCTGTGCAGACGCGAATGCGATGCAAATGCCGACGCCAATCACCGAGGCCATGGATTTGGCGCGGCAGACAAGAAGCTTCCAGCTTTCAGGCGACATGGGATCCTCCCTCTTTGACAATGACGTCAGACAGCCATGCATCGGCTGCAATGAATGAGAACTCTCTTCAGGCGAAGCTGGCCGTGGATACGTTCGATGCGATGGGTCGCTTGCAACGGCGGGGGCCTGTCAGGGACCTTGCCGACCTTGCCATCCTTCACATCGGCATCGCCGTAATCGACGAGGCCTCGCAGGAACAGTCGATCCACGAATGTCCTGGCCGCCTCCTCGGGGCTCGGCGGGGTGAATGAATTCTTGTCGGCGGCCGCGCTCCTTGCAATGGTTGCGTCCACAGCGACCGGCATTTCGACAAAGAGCGGCTCGGTCAGGCCATAAGCATCGGCATCGAGCGGGGCGACTGTCGGCGCGCCATCGTCTTCCACGATCTCTTCGGCAAAGCCTGTGTCTTCCTCCGGCGTCGGCGACGACAAAATGGCATTCGCCGATGCGGATGAGAGGATCGAACGTCCGACGAATATGTCCCGGAAGACCAAGGCATAGGCCACATTGAGCTCTCGCCCGGCCAGCATCATTTTTGCTGCGACCGACGCATAATATTGCGGAACCGGAGGTGCAGATCTCGCCGCCGCGACAATGATGTCACGCAGCTCCATCGTGACATCGCGCAAATCATCTCCTGTCGCCGGAGCATGAACGGCCAGCATGCCGGCGAGAATTTCGAAGACGGCGCCGGTGAAGATCCGTGAGAAGGAATGAGGTTCGGAGGTCAGGCCCGGCGAGCCCAGGCTTCCAGGCGGCGTGTAGTGGAATAAATTATATGCATTGCGCAGGCAGTCGGGAGCCGCATCCGCGGGAGACAGTGGGTGGAGGGCTGTTCCGAACTGCTCGGCAATACGCGACAGTGCTGAATCGCTGAATATTGCTCCCCCCGTGCTCGCCATGATCGAGTTTCGAAATGTCGGGACCTGGAGCGCGCACAGGATCGCGCTTATGTCTCCGAACGATTCGTGAAAGGCGTCGACCTCTTGATTGGCAGTGTGCCAAAGTTGCTGTTGGACGACGTCAAGCATTGCATGGCCGAGTTCATGGCATAGCAGGTCGGCGCTGCCTGATGCATAGATCAGATGTTCCTGATCCACTTCCCCGTGGTAAAAGTTGAGTGCCTGCCTGTCATAGTCCGAGTTCCAATCGAGGCCGACATCCAGTCTGACTTCGAGAACCGGACCGGTAAACCACGTCGTCCCGGGCGCCACGACGACCGCCGGCTGCCAGAAATCGGCGCCACGACGCAGTGCTTCCGCAGCATTCCAGTATCTGAAATTCGGCGTTGCCGGATCGGGGTCGGGAATGAAATGCGGCGGCGGAAAAAAGAACTTGAACGGCGGCTGGTCAATTTTCGGCTTGTCCGCAACAACCAGCCCGCTCGAAGCAGGATCGTTCTCCCAGATCATGATTTGCTCTGCCAAGACACCCTCCTGTGCGCTGCGCGGATGGAGGCACAATTACGCCTCTCGGTCCGACCGTCGTCCACATGTTCGATGCATGAATGGCATGAAGGCGATGCTGAAATCAGGGTGCTGCAGGATTACCGGCGAAAGGAATCGAGCAGGTCATTCACTCATTCCGCTATCGGGCACTTGTCTACACAAAGAAGACCCAACCCCTGCTGAAAGCCTATCATAGTTTTGCGCAACTTTAAATGGGTTTGTCGAATCCGCTGTGCGGGGCTTTGGTCATCAGCATTATTCATGCAACCGATGAATGAGACGCACTGGATTTCATGGCTCCGCATCCGTAGTTTCGTCCACATGAAGTCCGGCCGCTGGAATACGACAAGACCTTCCTTCTGCGCTGCCTTCTGCTGTGGAAAGGTTTTCGATGTCTCTTCTCGATGCAGCCGCAATTCATCCGATTACCCTGCCCGATGGGAGAGTCTATTCCGATACGGTGTATCTGAAGAACGTGATCGACCACCCGCGTATCGAAGTCGGTGACTTCAGCTACTACACGCATTCCGGCCCACCTGAGCAGACCGCCCAGATCCTGGCGCCTTATCTTGGTCATGGGGTTCGCGAGCGGCTGGTGATCGGCAAGTTTGTCCAGATTGCGCGGGGAAGTTACTTCATAACCAGTTCGGCCAATCATCCGATGACCGGCTTCACAACCTATCCATTCCGCATCTTCAAGCCGGATACCTTTGGCTACAAAGACCTGCCGGTCAAAGATACGATTGTCGGTCACGACGTATGGATTGGCCACGATGCGGCGATCATGCCGGGCGTTCATATTGGCGCGGGCGCAATTGTCGCCGCCGCCTCCGTCGTGGCGCGCGACGTACCATCTTACGCAGTGGTCGGAGGCAACCCGGCGATGATCATTCGAATGCGTTATCCCGACGAGATCATCAACGAACTGCTCGAAATTGCCTGGTGGGATTGGCCGATCGACAAGATCGAGGCGAACTTGACATCCCTGAACAATGGTGACCTGAGCGCCCTCAAGAAGGCCTAGCGACAGATCCGGCTTCCGCTTCGGGCCGAGAAGCGGACCGTCGGTTGCCGGGCGGTGCAACGAAAAAGCGGACGTACCGCCACCATGTGCCACAATTTGCAATCGGTCCTAACCGGATACATGGGTTGCTGATCGCCTCGTTCGAGGCCCAAAGTGCGACTCTGCCGCTGCTACTCCGAGCCGACGACGCATCCGCCCGCGCACTGCGCACAGTCACCACAAGGGGCCGTCGTTGTTCTAGAGGGTGCCTACGGGGACCGCTCCTTCCGATTGCAGCCAACGACACAAATACACTTGCTTGTTCTGGCATCTTATTCAATAGTCAAGTTCACCCTCTGCAACAGAGACGCAGGTTCTCGCGGGAGTAAGGGGAGGCTTTGGTGCGGGGGCGCGATTGCCATTCTATATTAGAAAATCGGTTACGGCGGGGCCGTTCCGCTTCAATTTCTCAAAGTCCGGGGTCGGTGTTTCCGTTGGTGTGAAAGGCCTGCGGATTGGGACTGGCCCCCGTGGGCACTACATCCATGCGGGTCGCGGCGGCCTCTACTATCGGGCGACGCTTGGCAATGCTGGTCGAGGTCGGCAATCGGCGGTTTCGCCGCAACAATCGCCATTGCCGAGGGCGACGTTCGACAATGATGACGTCGCAATGATCGAGATCGAATCCGGCGATGTCATGCACATGCGCGACGCGTCCTTTTCAGAACTCCTCAACGAGATAAACTCGAAAGCCAGCCAGACGCGCATGTCTGTGGCGTTTTCCTTGACTGCTCTCACAATCGGTGTGATGGCTGGCCTCGCGACAGGCGGACCTGGACTGCTTCTTTGCGCCGTTGCGCTGCCAGCGGGGGCGATCGGCAAGTGGCTGGATTCCTATCGCAGGACAACGGTGCTCTATTATGATCTCGAAGGGGACGCAGAGACAGCCTATGGTCGCCTTGTAGAAGGGTTTGACGGGCTCAGCGGGTGTGCCGCCAAGTGGCATATCGAATCCGGAGGCTCCGTGCAAAGTCTCACGGCCTGGAAGCGCAACGCGGGAGCTTCATACCTTGTAAACAGGAAGTCGACCGCCCTTGCTTATGATCTCCCGGCGGTAATCAAGAGCAACGTGACACCTCCTGCCCTTCATGTGGGCAAGCAGGTCATGTTCTTTATGCCCGACATTGTGCTTGTGCTGGACGGCAGCTGCGTAGGGGCGGTGAGCTACGCTGACTTAAACGTGCGGTGGCAGGATTCTAGGTTCATCGAGGCCGAACGTGTGCCAGGCGACGCTGTGGTCGTAGATCACACTTGGAAACACCCCAATAAGAGCGGCGGACCCGACCGACGCTTCAAAGACAACAGGCAGATTCCAATCTGCCTGTATGAGACGATGCACTTCACGAGCAATAGTGGCGTGAACGAGCTCATCGAGTTTTCCAAGACCGGGGTGGTGGCCGCTTTCGTGGATGGATGCCGGATGCTTGCGGCGCTGCCGCGGGAACGCGCGGTCGCGTTGCCATCGGCACCTGCAAACGACGCCGTGGATGTTGCCCCCGTCACCGCGACCGAAAGGAAGCGCAGCCCCCGCAGAGCCGTAATGTTGACTGTTCTCGGCGTCCTTGTGGGCATTCCCTTACTTGCGATCGTGTTCGGATCCGGCAGCAAGAAGGCGGATACTGGATTGCCGCCTGCTTTGGCTGCGGAGATATCCGACACGCTGGCCGCAGCACAGAAGGGTTCGGCCCTGACGGAAAAAATAGAAACCGAACCCACGCCTCAAGTGACGACGGTCGTCAAACCCGAAGTGGTTCAATCGGAGCCGAGTACCAAGGAAGAGGCGGAACAGGCCACGATCCGCTACACGAAGACCGCTGTGAACCTACGCGAAGGCCCCGGCACCAAGTTCGCTGTAATTACCGTCGTCCCAAAAGGGGTCCAGCTCTCGGTTATGGAAACCAAGGGAGAATGGAGCCGTGTCCGGGTAAACGAGAATACGTCCGGATGGATGGCGAATTCTACGATCGCGGTGCGCTGATCGTCGCTCTGTCGGAACTCCTCGTTGTTTAGGCCCACCAGAAGTGGCGCTAACGCCTCGGTGATCGTTCGAGTACTTGACCCAATGTATGGCAGCTTCCAGGATCGACGTTTCGCCGGCTTGCGGGCTTGAGTGGCGGCGCAAAGGTGAATCGGTTAAATTGGGCGAGAAAAGCGCAAATCTTGAGACGAGTTCGGCCATTCCTTGCGTGCAGCCCTGTTATCGAGTGCAGAAATGGGCTTTTCTCTTGTGTCGACAGAAAAATAAAGTGATGATTGTACTTTAATATATGACAAGCGGGGCATGTATGTCTGTTCTGGATATTCCTCTCCGAAAGGCGCTGCAATTGTTCTATGCGCCGCAGTCGTTGCGGCGTACAATTTTGAAGGACGATATTCGGCTTGACCGCAGAAAAGAAGCAGGCGGCACTAGTACCTCTGCACAGAGATTATGACTCTTTGGCGATTGGGTTTGGGTATGCTTTGGCAAGTTTGGCGCGGGCTTGCTCGGTTGAGAACATCCATTTGATGCGGGCTCCACTTTGATTGCGTCGGTGTTCCCAAGCGGCGACTTCGGCGATGAGGCGATCGTGGCTTTCGATGCGGCGGTTAAGACATTGGCCGCGCAACACGCCGATTTCGATCTCGACCATGTTGAGCCAACTGGCATGCTTGGGGGG